>JBOHYT010000218.1:0-3079 GCA_050738055.1 Rhodanobacteraceae bacterium | reverse complement strand
ATCGCAGACATTCGCGCCGAGGCGGGACCGCAGTATCAGGACCTCATCACCGACTTCTTCGACCGGATCACCCTGTTCGACGACCGCATGGTCAAGGCGACGGCGAAGAAGCTTCCCGACGGCAGGTACCAGGTCGCGATGCACGTGCACGCGGCCAAGTACTACGCCGACGGCAAGGGCAAGGAGACACGTGCAAAAGTCGACATCCCGATCGAGATCGGCGTGTTCGCCAAAGCCAAAGATGGCGAGGAACAGGACGAGAAGCCGCTGTACCTCGAAAAATATCCGGTCAAGGACGGCGACAGCACCATCACGGTGACGGTGGACGGCAAGCCATACCAGGCCGGCATCGATCCGTTCAACGAGCTCATCGACCGCGTTTCGAACGACAACCGCGCGCCGGTGACGATCGAATGACCGTCGCACTGCCCGCTCGTTCCGGCGCGCGCTTTGGTGGTTTCAACGGGTACATATCGGCGGGCTGCCGGCGCGCCGGTCGCGACTGCCGTCGCTTCTACTTGGGCAGCGGCAGGAACTTCGCAGGGTCGTAACCGCCGACTTCGAACTTCAGCGTCTGCTTGCCGTGATCCTTCGTTTCCACGTCCATGGTGATGACTTTCGACTTCTTCAGCATCGCGATGAAACGCTTGTCGTCCTGGATGAACATGGCGGGCTCGCCGGTCTTGGGCAGGTAGGCTTTCCACACCTCGCGCTTGCCGTCGACGTGCATCACCAGACTGCACGAACCCTTGCACACGAAGCCCTTGCTGCCATCCGGCGCAAACAGGTACACGCTCTGGCCCCACTTCACGTGCCTGCGCAACACCAGCCGCGTGCTGTTCGCGCTGCGCGGCGAGGAATAGATGCTGGCGGTCGATTGCTGCCCGTCCACGTTCGCCGTCTGGTAGTACCAGAGGTTGGCCAGGCGCTCGTGCTCGGCCTTGGCCTTGGCGGTCGCCTCGATTTGCGGAAGCGTCTTTTCGACTTCGGCAGCCGCCGGCGTGCCGGGGTACTTCCGGACGATTTCCTGCCCGACCGGTGCCGCCAGCACATCGCGGTGCTCCGCCAGCATCTGCTGATAGAGCTTGAGTTCCTTGTCGGCGGCGGCGTCGTTGGCCTCCGCTCGTGCCGAGGCCGCGGGGGCGGCCGCCGGCGCTGGCGCCTGCTGCGAACACGCAGCGAGGACGACGGCCGCCACGCCGCCGAACACCAAGGCGAAAAGGCTCGGGAACGAACGCAAGGGCACGGCCATGCGGCGAGTGTACCCGTGCGTTCGTTGCCTGTCCGTCAATGGGTGCAGGTCACGCACGGCTGTTGCGACGTCGGCCGGCGTTTGGCCGCATGTATCCCCGCGCGGCGTTGTCCGAACAGCATCCCGCCGAGGATCAGTGCGCCGCCCGCGGCCATGCTGATCGTCAACGGCTCGCCCAACGCCAGCCACGCCCAGACCACCGCGAAGATCGGCACGACGTAGGTCACGGTGGTCGCGCGGGGCGCACCGACCCGCTGGATCAGCCGGAAGTAACACGCGAAGGCAATTCCGGTGCACACGATCCCGAGCGCGACGAGGCAAAGCCACGCTTGCAGCGGAATCGGTGCCGACGGCCAGCTCCACGCCGCGAACGGCGCCAGCAGGATCGCGCCGCAGGCGAGCGTCGCCGCCGCCACCGCGGTCGGCGGCAGGTCGGCAAGGTAGCGTTTCACCAGGTTGGCGGACACGCCATAGAACAACGCCGCCAGTGCGCCGGCGGCAACCGCCGGCCCGAGACTTGCGCCCGCGAGGTCGCCATCGGCCAGCACCGCGACGCCGACCAAGCCTGCCAGCAAGCCCGAGAGCCGACGTCCTCCGATCCTCTCGCCGAACATCCCGAACGCCGCCAGGGCCGCGAACGGCACCGCCATGCTGTTGACGATGGCACTGACGCCGGCCGGTGCACGCTCCGCGCTCCAGGCGAACAGCAGGAACGGAATCAGGGTGTTGACCACGCCGATGGCGGCCAGCTGCGGCCAGCGCGACCAGAGAAACCGCGCGCGCTCACGCGACAGGAAGGGCGCCAGCACCAGCGCGCCGAGCGCGAGCCGCGCTTCCACCAGCGGTACCGGTCCGAACACCGGCGCTGCGATCCGCAGGAACTGGAACGACCCGCCCCAGATCGCCGCCAGCAGTGTCAATTCCATCGGAGTGCGCCAATCGCGGTCGGGGGAGCGTGGTACGCGTGCGCGCGATCCGCCACGGCGCTCGCCGGGACGCGGGAACTCCTCATCCCGCGCAAGCCGCTGCAGCGTTTCCAAGTCGGTCACGTAGCCGCCCAGGAACAGCATGCCGCCCGACAGCCTTGCCAATTCCCTCAACATGGCACACCTCCTTCCTTTTGAGCACGAGTCGTTGGAGTGGGCAAAAATACGCGTGCGTGTCCGCTTCCGGAAGCGACGATTTTTCAACCAAGGCTCGAGAAAAATCGAACGTGGAAGCGGGCGCGCACGCCGCATGCCGAAAGGGGGACAAGACCCGTCCCGCCGTGGTTTTACGCTCCGCGCACGAGCACCGCGATGGCCAGCAACACGAGCCCGCCCGTCGCGATCCAGACCGACGCCAGCGCCAGCATTTCGGAGGTGCCTGCCTGGGCCCGTTGGGGTGGCGTTTTGGGAGGGTGAGCCGCGTTCGCGCATGCCTCTCTGCAGCACGCCTCGGTATCCGGCACGGATGGACACGGCACCAAGGTCCAGCAGCCAAGATTTGCAATTTCCTTCAACATGGGACGACCTCCGGCTCTTGCGAAATAAAGCCATGGCGCGCATCCTACGGAACCTCGCGCACACGCGGTAGCGATGAATTTTCAAGCTCGACTTGAGGAAAATCGAACGTGTCACGTACGCCCCTGAATCCGCTACAAACCTTCGTCGCGGCGGCGCGTGCGCAGAACCTCACCCGCGCCGCCGAGCGCCTGCACCTGACGGTCAGCGCCCTGAGCCACCAGATCCGGCTACTGGAAGAACGCGTCGATTGCGCGCTGTTCGTGCGTGGTCCGCGCGGACTCAAGCTCACGGCCGAGGGCCAGCACCTGCTCGACAACGTCGC
>JBOHYT010000217.1:0-6669 GCA_050738055.1 Rhodanobacteraceae bacterium | reverse complement strand
TCGAGCACCAGGTTCTGCGCGGTGCGCGCATGGAAGTAGCCGCAGGCGTGGGGCAGGGTCTGGAACAGACGAACGCGTTCATTGCGCAGTGTCATTACCAGCCCAGGAACACCCTGGCTCCATAGATCGCAACGGCAATGCACAGCGCAATGAGCAGCACGGTGCGAACGCGCGCTGCGGTGTATGCGGGGCTGCGTCCGCCGTTCTTCCTGGCGCGGTCGTTGGCGAGTTCCGCGGCGTAGCGGGTCGCGGGCTCGATGCCGATGTCGCGCAGCAGCTTGCGTGCGCGGGTATGGTCATTGGCGTGGCGCACCCACACCGCCGGCCAGTTGTCGCTCAGGCCGGGTCGCGCGTACGAGAAACGTCGATAGGAGGAGCCTGCGTACGCACGACGATTGGTGACCTTGGTGGCAATGCCGTGTTCGGCCATCACCGCGACCAGCCGGTCGATGTTTTCCATCCGTGGCGAGGTATAGATTCTGCGCATGCTTACAGTTTACGACGGCGCTTCGGGGCGCGCATCATGCAGTTTGGTAGGGCGGAATCGGCGCAGCCGCTTCCGCCAAGGGTGAATCCGGCGGAAACCGCTTCGCGGGTTCCGCCCTACGGCTCTCACAAAAGCTGCTACGTCGGCATCGCAGGCTTCGTTTCCCGCAAGCGCAGCAAACCTTCCTGCGCGGTCGAGGCGACCAGTTTTCCCGCGGAATCGAAAAGCTGTCCGCGCACCAGTCCCCGGGCGGCCTGCGCGGTCGGGCTTTCGCATGCGTACAGCAGCCAGTCGTCGACGCGGAACGGGCGATGGAACCACATCGCGTGATCGAGGCTGGCCAACTGCAGGCGTGGCGTCAGGTAGGAGACGCCATGCGGCAGCAGCGCGGTGCCGATCAGGTGGAAGTCCGAGGCGTAGGCCAGCAGCGCACGGTGCAAGGCGGGATTGGCGTCGACGTGTTGGCTGAGCCGGAACCAGATGTGCTGGTACGGCGGCCGTTTGGACGGGTGCAATGGATCGCGCGGCCACACGAACCGATATTCGAACGGACCGTCCGTGCGCAACCAGCGGCGCAGCTTCGGCGGAAGCTTCGCGAGTTCCTCGGCGGGCAGTGATGTCGGGGGCGCCAGATCCTCCGCGCGCGGCACTTCCGGCATGTCGCTCTGGTGTTCGAAACCGGTTTCCTCGACCTGGAACGACACCGCGCAGTTCAGGATCGGCTGGCCGTGCTGGATCGCCTCCACGCGCCGCACCGAAAAACTGTGGCCATCGCGTGCACGGTTCACCCGGTACACGATCGGCTTCTCGATGTCGCCGGCGCGCAGGAAATAGCCGTGCAGCGAGTGCGCGGCGCGCGCCGGGTCCACGGTCTGTTGCGCCGCCGAAAGCGCCTGACCGAGCACCTGCCCCCCGAACACGTAGCGGGTGCCGATGTCGCGGCTCTGCCCGCGAAATAGGTTGTCCTCCAGCCGTTCCAGTTGCAGCAACTCGATCAGTTCGGAGACGTGGGTTTCGGTCATCGTGGGCGTGCCCGATAAAAGCCGTGGATTATAAGTGGCAGGCTGTCGGCTTCCGTGATCGACGGTCTGTTCTCAAGAGCTTTTTTGCCACGGATTTGCACGGATGCGCACGGAAGCGAACGGATAAAAGCGGGCTTTCGATCCGTGTGATCCTGGTCGATCCGCGGCAAAGGGTTCTGTTTGCAACAACGATTTACGTGTTGTTTCTTGTGGGCGGTGGTGTCGCGGGAACCGTGCGGCTACGCGCCAATCGACGCGAACCGCTGCAGTCCACAGTTTGCCATCACGCGATCCCACGGAAACTGCGAGCCCGGGTCGAGCTTGCGACGCACGCAGCGCGTCGCATCGTCGCGGGCGGCCACCAGACCCGTGTCGAGATCCTCGTGACCGGCGATCTGGCGAAGCGTCGGCAACGTCCGGCCCAGGTACCCGAGCAACCACACCAGCGCTTCGATCTGTGCGTCCGGATACGCTTCGGTCATGGCCTGCCGGCGCGAGTCGAACCAGTTCGGCCAGCGACCGGTGTTGACCAGTTCGATGCCGAGCGAGCGCTCGTTGTAGCCGCGGGTGTGGTGCGCCACGCGCTCGACCGGCACGTAACGCAAGATGCTTCCGTCGCGGTCGATGTAGTAGTGCCCACTGTTGCCGCTGCCGCCCGGATGCACGATGCGTTCGCCGTACTCGCGCGCCGTCGCGAGATCGGGCAATTCGGTGCAGTGGATCACCGCGAGGTCGATGGCAGCCGGATCGCGCGCTTGCAGCTTCGCGACGTAAGGCAGGAATTGGTCACGGACCGCCAGCGCTCTGTCCATGACGGAAGTGTTGCACAAACAATGTCGGTGAACACATGCCTGCTACGCTCTCCCGTCTCCCGTCTCCCGTCTCCGGTCCGTGTCAACGACTGAATTCTTTGCAACCTGCCCAAAGGGGCTCGAGTACCTGCTGCGCGACGAGCTGATTGCGATGGGCGCCGACGCGCACGAAGCGCTGGCGGGCGTGCGTTTCCAAACCAGCGTCGAAAGTGCAGGGTTGGAACTGGCGTATCGGGCTTGCCTCGAATCGCGACTCGCCAGTCGCATTTTGCTTCCACTGTCGAGCTTCGATGCGGAAGACGCGGATTCGCTCTACGCCGGCGCGCGTGCAATCGACTGGTCCGAACATCTGTCGCCCGATGCGACACTTGCGATCGATGCGACGGGCAGCAGCGCGGCGATCACCCATTCGGGATTCGCGGCCCAGAAGGTGAAGGACGCCATCGTGGACCAATGCCGCGAGCGCTTCGGCACCCGGCCGACGGTTCAGCCGGAAAGGCCTGCGGTGCGCCTGAACCTGCGCCTGCACAAGGGCAGGGCGACGTTGTCGCTGGACCTCTCGGGCGAACCGTTGCATCGGCGCGGCTGGCGGAGCGCACAGGGCGAAGCGCCGCTCAAGGAGAACCTCGCCTGCGCGATATTGCTGCGCGCGCGCTGGCCGGAACGGTACGCGGCCGGTGGCGCGTTGGTCGATCCGATGTGCGGGTCCGGCACGCTGCTGATCGAGGCGGCCTGGATGGCGGCACGCGTCGCGCCGGCCTTGCGGCGGGAATATTTCGGTTTCCTGGGCTGGCGCGGCCACGATGCGGCGCTGTGGCAACGCCTGCGCGGTGCGGCGCAGGCGCGTGCCGAAGAAGGGCTGCGCGGCTTGCGCACGTGCTTCTTCGGCAGCGACAACGATCCACGCATGATCGCCATCGCGACCCACAATCTGCAGCATGCCGGCGTCGCCGGTTTCACCAGCCTCGACAAACGTCTCGTCGAACACATGCAGCCGCCGCCGGGTTTCGCGACGGGCCTCGTGATCACCAACCCGCCCTATGGCGAGCGGATGGGCGACCTCGCCGCGCTGCCGGCGCTGTATCGCGCGCTGGGGGATCGGCTGCGCGCGGGCTTCCCGGGCTGGGCGGCGGCGGTACTGACCTCGGAACCGGAACTGGAACATGCGCTGGGCCTGCGTGTCGACAAGCAGTACGCGCTGTTCAATGGCGCGATCGAGTGCCGGCTCGCCCTGTTCGATATCCGTGAGGCGGCTGCGCCGACCGTCGCGGCGCCACTTTCGCCCGGTGCGGAGATGGTGGCCAACCGGATCCGCAAAAACCTCCGGAACCTGCGCAAGGGGCTGGCGCGCGACGGCGTTTCCTGTTTTCGCGCCTACGATGCGGACCTGCCCGAGTACGCGGCCGCGATCGACGTGTATCGCGGGTGGCCGGAAGGCGCGCCGGCAGCCGGCGACGCGGACGCGGCGCAAACGTGGTTGCACGTCCAGGAATACTCGCCGCCCGCCAGCGTCGATCCTGCGGCCGCCCGCGCGCGCCTGCGCGAGTTGCAACGCGCTGCGTGCACGGCACTGGATGTGCCGCGCGAGCGCACGGTGCTGAAGACCCGTGCGCGCGGCAAGGGTGGCAGCCGGTACGGGCGCATCGCCGGGCGCGAGGAGTTCCTGATCGTCGAAGAAGGCGGCTTGCGATTTCGGGTCAACCTGCGTGACCGCATCGACACGGGCTTGTTCCTGGACCACCGTCGGGTACGCGCGCGGGTGCGGGAGCTCGCCTGCGGGCGCGAGGTGCTGAACCTGTTCGCCTACACCGGCGCTGCCAGCGTGTATGCGGCCGCCGGCGGCGCGCGCAGCACCACCAGCGTCGACTTGTCGCCGGTGTACCTGGAGTGGGCATCCAGGAACCTTGCGCTGAACGGTTACACCGGCGCCGCGCACCAGCTCGCGCAGGCGGATGCGATGTCGTTCCTGCGCGAAAGCCGTGCGCGCTACGGATTGATCTACGTCGATCCGCCGACGTTTTCCAATTCGGCGCGTGCGGGCGACTTCGACGTGCAACGCGATCACGTGGCGCTGCTGGAGGCGTGCGGCAAGTGCCTGCGCGAGGACGGCGTGATCATATTCTCGAACAACTATCGGCGCTTCCGGCTGGCCGTGGAGGCCCTGTCGCACGCCTTTGCCATCGAAGACCTCGGGCGCGACAGTATTCCGCCCGACTTCGCGCGCCGGCCGCGGATCCACGGTTGCTGGATGCTCAGGAAACTCTGAATGAAAACGTTCATCAGGCAGAAGCAATGCTCTGGTGCGGCGGGCGAAGCGGCTGTTGCGAAAAGTCAGGCCAAGGATGGCCGTTCTGGCGTTTCCGAAGCTGGCGTGTTCCGCTTGATTTCGTGGTCGGTGGTGCAGTGATCAGGGACGATCACAATTTAAGCCCCGATTCAGTGCCGCGGCGCAAGCATGAATCCGTTGGTCGGAAGCGGAGGCGTGTCATGAGCATTCGTGGAATCACCCGTCGCGTGGGCGTCGCCGCCGCGCTGCTGGCCGTCTCGGCGTTCGTCGCTCCCGCCGCGTTCGCACACGTTCACGTCGGCATCGGCATTTCTGTGCCGGGCATTTCGGTCGGCGTCGGCAACTGCTGGCGCTGCGGGTACTGGGCGCCTCCGGTGTACTACGCGCCCGCGTATCCGCCCGTGGGGTACTACCAGTCTCCCGCGTATTACGCGCCACCGCCGTACTATGGGTATGGCTACGGTTACGGGTATTACGCACCGTATTACCACCGCTCGTACTATCGCCGTGGCTACTACCCGTACCACCGGGGTTACTATCGATACAACCGGGGTTACCACCGGGGCTATTACCGGCATGGCGGCGGACACCACGGCCATGGTCACGGCCACTATTACCGCGGCCACCGCTGATGGGTGATCGCATGGGTGATCGCAACGCATGGTTGAACGGGTGCGCCGGTGGCGTGCGGCGTGGTACAACATCGCAGCCATGAGGCGGATACCCGGTCATTCCGTGAACGAACGTGCTGGCGAAGCCGCGATCGACCTGCATTCGATCGGCACGTTCCTGCGGCAGTGGCTGCGGGACCCGGTCAAGACCGCTTCGGTGACTCCCTCGGGGCGGCAGCTGGCGCGCCTGATGGTGGCGCAACTGCCGGCGGGCAACCCGCGCGTAGTGGAAATCGGGGCCGGTACCGGAGTGTTCACGCGCGCATTGCTCAAGCACGGAGTCGCGCCATCCAGGCTGCTGGTCGTCGAGATCAACCCGCAGCTCGCCGATTTCCTGCGCCAGCGTTATCCCGCGGTTCCGATCGTGTGTGCGGACGCCAGGCATCTCGATGCGCTGCTGGACGAGCACGGCGTATTCGCGAACGGGAACCTGGATGCGGTGGTGAGCGGCCTGGGGCTGTTGTCGATGAACAGCGCGCTTCGCACCGCCATCCTGCGCGCGGCGTTCGCGGCGATGGGCGACGAAGGCCGGTTCATACAGTTCACCTACGGCCCCTCCAGCCCGGTCCGTCCCCGCGAGCGCGAAGCGCTGGGCCTGCGTGTCAAGCGGGCGGGCTACGCCTTGCGCAATCTGCCGCCGGCATCGGTGTACGTGTACCAGCGGTCGGGGCGCCACGAGGGTGCCGATTCCGGGCAGCCTCCACGCGGCTGAGTCGTCACGCTTCGAGCGGCAGCCAATAGTGCCGTGTGCCGGCTTCGCAGCGGTAACCGAGCGTTTCGTAGAGTGCTTGCGCGGGCCGGTTGTCTTCGCCGGTTTCCAGGACCAGCCGAAGCGCGCCGTTTGCGCGACCGAGTTCACGCGCGGCATCCATCAGGGCACGCGCCACGCCGCGTTTCCGCGCGTCGAACACGACGAACAGGTCGTTGAGCACCCAGATCCGGCGCATCGCGACGGACGAGAACAGCGGATACAACTGGACAAAGCCCAGCGCGTGGCCTTCGGCGGCATCGCGCGCCAGCAGGATCACCGATTCCTTGCGATCGAGTCGGTCCTTCAGAAACGCTCGCGCTCCTTCCAGCTCGGAAGGCTGCCGGTAGAACATGCGATACGCGTCAAACAACGGCGCCAGCACGTCGAGATCGGCCCGCGTTGCGCGGGATACCTCGATCGGGGCGGAGGATCCGGCTTTCGGCTGCATGCGCGCGATGGGTGGCGAAGGGGACGCGATCATGTCTGCATGCCTGCGCGCGATGCACGCAGGTATGCAACACAGCCCGCACGACGATTCCCGTCAGTGCAGGCCCTTCATCCACTTCTCGTATTCGGACTTCGTGACGTATTTGCCCTCGCGGCTGACGAACAGGAAGTCGCTGTCGAGCGGAGGATAGG
>JBOHYT010000216.1:0-3027 GCA_050738055.1 Rhodanobacteraceae bacterium | reverse complement strand
GTGCGTGGCAGGGTGCGAGCGCCATCTGGTCCAGCTCGCCGACGTTCCACGCCGAAACCAGCATGCGGCGCGAATCGGGATTGTGCCGGATCTGCTCGACGACGTTCGCGAGCTGGTCGATCGTGCGGCCATCGGGTGCCGGCCACGCGCGCCACTGTCTGCCGTAGATCGGGCCGAGGTCGCCGCACTCGTTCGCCCATTCGTCCCAGATGCTGACGCCGTGTTCTTTCAGGTAAGCGACGTTGGTATCGCCGCGCAGGAACCACAGCAGTTCGTGGACGATCGACCGGGTGTGCAGCTTCTTGGTCGTCAGCAGCGGGAACCCGGCGGCGAGGTCCAGGCGAATCTGACGGCCGAACACCGAAAGCGTGCCGGTGCCGGTGCGGTCGTCCTTGCGGGCGCCGTGTTCCAGCACGTCGCGCAGGAGGTCGAGGTAGAGCTGCATGGGGCCGGGACGGGAGACGGGAGACGAAAGCATAACAGCCGGCATCCGAGCCCCAAGTGCCGGATACCCGGTGCCGTGAATCCCGACAAGCGAAGAGCTGGATAGACTCGCCGCGTCCGCGGCTCGCCCTTCGGGCCATCGGCTGCGCCGATGTTCGCTCCAGCATCCTGCCTCCGCAGTCGAGTTCCGCATCCGATGAAGCCGGATGCGGCCCCGGAATGACGACAATTTGTTCGACGCCTTCGTGGGCCCCCCGCGCTGGCACCCGAAACCCGAGTCGAATTTTCGAATCTCGACTCCTGAATCTCGAATCCCGAATCCCGAATCCCGACTCCCGACTCCCGGTTCCCGATTCACGGGTCCGATTCCCGCGTTCCGTTTCCAGACTCCCGGTCCCTGGTCCCCGGTCGCGCTCCTCGCTTCCTCGCCACATTCAGCCGCGGTTCCGGTAGTCTTGACCGAATCTTCACGCCGGATACCGACCCGATCCATGAACGCGACTGCACCCACCGTTTCCAAGACCCGCTCGTTCTCGACCGTGTTCCTGATCGAGATGTGGGAGCGCTTCGGCTATTACGGCATGCAGGCGCTGATCATCTACTACATGGTGCAGCGGCTGAATTTCCAAGACACCCCGGCCGCCC
Organism: Rhodanobacteraceae bacterium; assembly: GCA_050738055.1. GTDB lineage: Bacteria > Pseudomonadota > Gammaproteobacteria > Xanthomonadales > Rhodanobacteraceae > 66-474. The sequence continues at coordinate 1,938 of JBOHYT010000216.1, read as the reverse complement.
TGACCTGGGGCGCCGCGGCGGCCCTGATCTACGTCTCTCCGGCCATCGGCGGCTGGGTGGGCGACAAATTCTTCGGCACCCGCCACACCATGCTGCTGGGCGCCTGTGTACTCACCGTCGGCTACGCGCTGATGGTGGTGCCGGCGCACAGCACCGACTTTTTGTTCCTCGCGCTGGGCGTGATCGTGGTCGGCAACGGCCTGTTCAAGGCCAACGCCGGCAACCTGGTGCGCAAGATCTACGAGGGCGATGACACCAAGATCGACAGCGCCTTCACGATCTACTACATGGCGGTGAACATCGGCTCGATGGTATCGATGCTGCTCACCCCCTTCATCAAGAACTATTTCAACGCGCCGTTCACGGGTCAACTGTCATGGGTGCCGGCGGGCTGGAACGCCGACGCATTGTTCGGCCACAACATGGGCTGGCACATCGCCTTCGCGGTGTCGTGCGTGGGGTTGCTGGTGGGTCTTGGCAATTACATGGTGATGCGCCACACGCTGGCGTTCATCGGATCGGAGCCCGACCACAAACCGATGAAGTTGTGGAAGCTCGCGGCGGTGATCGCGGGCGGCATCGTGGTGGTGTTCATTTCGACCGTGATCCTCAAGTACACCAGCGTTGCGCGGGTGTTCGTGTACGTGGCGGGCGCTTGCGTGGTAGCGATTTTCGCGTGGCTGATCCTGCGCACGCGCCACAAGGAGCGGGCAGGCATCATCATCGCGCTGGTGCTGGTGATCGAGACGGTGTTCTTCTTCATCTTCTATCAGCAGATGTCCACCTCGCTGAACCTGTTCGCGCTGCGCAACGTGAATCCGCATTTCCAGCTGTTCGGCGCGCGCCTGTTCACCTGGGATCCGGCCCAGTTTCAGGCCCTGAATCCAATCTGGATCTTCATCCTGAGTCCCATCCTCGCGGTCATCTACTCGCGCGCGGCCAAGCGTGGCAAGGACCTTTCCATTGCGAGCAAGTTCGCCATCGGGTTCGCCGCGGTCGCGATCGGATTTTTTGTCTACGGCGCGGCGGGAAACTTCCAAGTCGAGCCGGGCAGGACCAGCCAGTGGGTGATGGTGGGCGGTTACGGTTTCGGCTCGCTGGGCGAATTGCTGACTTCGGCGCTGGGCCTGGCGTTCATTGCCCGCTATGTGCCGGCGCGCATGGGCGGGTTCATGATGGGCGCCTATTTCGTCGCCTCGGGCGTCGCGCAATACTTGGGTGGCCTGGTCGCGACCTTCGCCTCTGTACCCGACAAGATTTCGACAATCCTTGCGGGGACCGGCGAGCAGGCGGCCGCGACGCTGCGACAGCAGATGCCCCAAGTGCTGTCCATGCACCTCAACGACTTCCGGAGCTGGGTTACCAATACCGGCGATGCTGCCGAGGTCGCGCACAACTCCCACCTGCCGGCTTTCGCCAGTCTCGCGCCACACACGCAGCAGCTGGTGCACCAGCTCAGCAACGATCTCAACGTGATCACGATGCCGATCTACACGCGGTTGTTCAACGCACTCGGGGTGGCCGGGGTCATTTGCACGGTCTTTGCGCTGGTCGTCGCCCTGGTGCTCTGGTGGCTCGATCGCCAGGGCATCCTGAGCTTCACCGACGGTGACGCGCACCCGACCCATCCCGAGAGCGATATCGGACCCGTCCCCGCGCCGGCGGAGTAAGGCCTGTTGACGGAACAGTGAACCGCCCGCTGTGACACCTGTCATGCCCGCCCGGGATGCCGTTCGGCAGGGGCGCGCGGCCAGCTGATCGGCTATTTTTGAGACTTCCCGTCAGTTCGACCGCGCGCCGAACCCGTCGCCGCGCGGATGGTCCAACGGGCGCCCCATTGCATCCGGACGACACCGCATGTCGCGAACCAAATGGATCCTTTCGCTGATCGCCGCCATCATCGTGGCCGCGATCATTTGGCGCATCCTGGCCGGTGGC
>JBOHYT010000215.1:0-7671 GCA_050738055.1 Rhodanobacteraceae bacterium | reverse complement strand
CGATAGTCCCGCCGCCGCTGCGCAGGCAGTTGCGACGCCAGGTGCTGGCCGCGCTGAGCCACGCTGGCCCCGCGCCGGATTACGACACGCCGTTGGGCGATCCGGGTTTGTTCGGACCCGACAGCGTGACCTGGAAGATCCATGCCGATTTCCCGAGCATGATGGCCGGCGGCCTGGCTTCCCTGATGCTGCAGTCGCTGCATCCCCTCGCGTTGGCCGGCGTGTGGGACCATTCCAACTTTCGCCACGACCTGTTGGGTCGCCTGCGCAACACCACGGCCTTCGTCAGCCGCACGACGTACGCGCCGCGCCGTCCCGCCGAAGACGCGATCGAACACATTCGCCGGCTGCACCTCAAGGTGACGGGCACCACGCCCGATGGCCGCGCGTACAGCGCCGAAGACCCGCACCTGCTCAACTGGGTGCACTGCGCCGAGTGCTGGTGTTTCCTCAGCGCCTACCAGGCCTATTGCCATGCCGGCATCCCGGTCGCGATGCAGGATCGTTATCTGGCCGAAATGGCGTTGGTCGCCGAGGCGCTCGGCGCCCGCGAGGTGCCCCGGACACGCATCGAACTCGATGCCTTCCTCGACGCCATTCGCCCGGAACTGGTATTCGACGCACGCACCCGCGAAGTGTTGCAGGTGCTCGGCGCCATCCGGCTGCCCACTCCATTCCCCGGTTTGAGCCGCGATCTTTTCCTCGGCGCTGCCGCCGCGGTGTTGCCGCGCTGGGCGCTCGCGCTCATCCGGAGATCGACCGTCCAACGCATGCGCGACCGGACCGCTGCCGGCACGCTGAAGTTGATCGCGCCCAGCATCCGGAATGCCATTGCAGAGGGCGGACTGGCCTGGCGCGCCTGCGCGCGCACCGGCGCCGATTACGCGGAACTGTTCCGCTGGCCGGACGACAAGCCCCGCGACGGCCGTCGCCATGCGCCCGGGCGACCCGGCGATGCCTGATCGCGGTGGTATTCTTCTGGCGATGGCAGACAAACCTTCGGACGAATCAAGCCGCGCACTGGTGCTGGAAAGCGCGATTACCTGCCCGGAGTGCGGAACCGTGACGCGCGCGCACATGCCCATCGATGCATGCCAGTTCTTCTGGGATTGCCCCGGTTGCGGAGCGGTGCTGAAGCCGAGGCGCGGCGATTGCTGCGTGTTTTGCTCGTTCGGCAATGTGCCGTGTCCGTCGCGGCAAGCCAGCCGGAACTGCTGCCGATAGCGCGATGCCCGGCGGTCATCGGAGCCGCAAGCACCCTGCAAGCTTGCATGGCAATTACGCGGATCGGCTGGCCTGCAACGCCGCCCACGCCTTGCTCTCGACTGCTTCCGCCGTGATGCGCAGGTCGATGCGGTCGCTGACCATGGGCACGGCCGCACCGATGCCGAATTCCGAACGATTGAGTTGCAGCACCGCGTCGAACCCGGCCGCCTGGGCCTGGTACAACTGGTGATAGCCCACCTTGTTGACGGTCACGTCGAGCGTGACGGACTTGGTGACGCCATGCACCGTGAGCTCGCCCGTGACCTTCAGCCTGTCCTGCTTCGCACCCCGTTCCACCGCGGTGCTCCTGAAATGGATCTCGGGAAACTGCGCGGCGTCGAAGAATTCCGCACTGCGCAGATGCTCGTCCTGTGCGGCAACAGTCGTGTGCAGGCTTTCGACCGGAATGGTCGCCTCGACCGAAGAGTGCTCGGGATGGTCCGCATCGTAGATGAGCGTACCCGTGACCGGATAGAACGTCGCGCCCGGCGTGGAAAATCCGAAGTGGTTCCAGGTCGCGATGACCTCGGTGTGCCCGGGGTCCATCGTATAAAGGACCGGCCCGGCCGGCGCGCTGTTGCCGCCATCGTCCGCGACCGGGGCAAAAGCGGAATGATGAGACGGATGACGCATCGCGTGCTTCCTCGGAATGCTGCGACGGGACACTCGATGCACGCGGCAGGCAATGCAAGGGGTGCAGGATAGATAAGTCCTGCGGGTCGGATCTCAAGTGTGGGCAGCAACACGTCGGTTCGGGTTTTGCGGCGCGTGCGCCACGCGTCAGCCCGGTGATTCCGCCGCACCGCCGCGCGCGGAAGCGGCCGCGTCCGGTTCGCGCACCCGCAGTACGCACAATCCCGAGACGACCAGGCTGACGCCGCCGAGCACCAGCGCGTACAACGACTGGTCGCCGAAAAACCACTTGAGCAACACGCCGAGCACGCTCGCGGCCAGTAGTTGCGGAATCACGATGAAGAAATTGAAGATGCCCATGTACACGCCCATCTTCGCCGCCGGCAGGTTGTCCGAAAGCAACGCGTAGGGCAGCGACAGGATCGAAGCCCATGCGAAGCCGACGCCGAGCATCGACAGCAGCAGCCAGTGCGGATCGCGAATGACCGCGAACGAGATCAGTCCGGCGCCGCCCAGCGTGACGTTGATCATGTGACTCAAGCGCAACCCCCACGCGCGCGCCATGAACGGGATCACGAGCGCGGCCAGGGCGGCGAAACCGTTGTACGCCGCGAACAGCACGCCGACCCAGTTGGCGCCCGCGTTGTACGCCGCCGAGTGCGGATCGGTGGCGCCGAACTGCACCGCCGTCACGACCGGCGTCGTGTAGATCCACATCGCGAACAGCGCGAACCACGCGAAGAACTGCACCCACGCGAGCCGACGCATTGCCTCGGGCATCCGGTACAGGTCCCCCATCACCTGGCGCAGCGTGCCGACGCGGCGCGTGCGCGCCAGCCACACGAACAGCAACCCGGCGGCGATCAGCATTCCGGCCAAGAGATACAGGTCGTGCGCCAGCGAGAAGCGCAGGATCAACGCCAGCAACAGCACGCCGAGCAGGCCGAGTACCGCGCCGAGGCGCCATGCGCGGCTCACATCGCCGACCGGCAACGTCTCCGCGCGATCGTCGAACGCAAGCAACTCTTCGGGCGGATATTCGCGGGTGGTGAAGATCGTCCAGAGCACCGAACCCAGCAGCACCGCGCCGCCGGCATAGAACGCGTACTTCACGGTGTCCGGGATCGCGCCTTCCGGTGCGGTATTGGGTACCCCGGCGTGGGCCAGCAACCACGGCAGCATCGAGGCGACCACCGCACCCACGCCGATGAAGAAACTCTGCATCGAGTAACCGCGAGCGCGCTGTTCGGTCGGCAACTGGTCGCCCACGAACGCGCGGAACGGTTCCATCGCGACATTGAAGGAGGCGTCCATGATCCACAGCAGGCCGGCCGCGACCCACAGCAGCGGCGCATTCGGCATCACCAGCAGCGCGAGGGTCGCCAGCACCGCGCCGATGAGGAAATAGGGGCGGCGACGGCCCAGTTTTCCCCAAGTGCGGTCCGACCAGTGGCCGATCAGCGGTTGCACGATGAGGCCGGTCAACGGCGCCGCGATCCACAATGCGGGGATCGCATCGACGCCCGCGCCGAGGGTCTGGAAGATCCGGCTGACATTGGCGTTCTGCAGGGCGAAACCGAACTGGATCCCGAGGAACCCGAAGCACATGTTCCAGATCTGCCAGAACGACAGCGCGGGTTTGCGGTTCATTGGGCTGGCGGCTCGACCGATGGGGGCAGGATCGTTCCCAAGGTTGCGATATGCAGGGCACCCATCTTCGCTTCATTGAGCGGACCGCTCGCACCGCCTTCGCCGCCGGTGTAACTCGCATAGTGCGCGAGGTCGCTCATGTTGAAGCCCTGTTCCAGCGCGAACGTGCAATGAGCGCCGGCCGTCGCTTCGAACGTCGATGTGGTCGAAAGCTGCGTGCCCATGCTCTGCGGCATCACGATCGGCACCGTCTGCACCGGGTTGCCGGCGCACTCGATCGCGAGCCGCTTCACCGCCGCGGTGATGCCGGTATTGATCGGGCCGTGATCGTTGCGGTAGGTCAGTGCCACGCGGTAACGGCCCGTGGCCGGCGCGGTCCAGCTACGCGGCCACGCTCCGGAGACAGTGGCGTCGTCGCCCACACAGGTCGCTTCGCTCGGCAGCGATTCGATGCCCTGATCGTCGATCGCGTGTCCGTCGATGCGCGTAACGCGAAAACAACGGCGCGCGGACGACCACGGCAGCGCCCAGGCCGCACCGATCGCTCCATGGCGTCTGCCATCCACATACAAGATCGAATGGTCGTCGTCGGCACGCACGCGCCATTGGTCGCCGTCCCGTTGCACGTCCGGCGCAGCGGGTGTCGGCGGCGCAACCATCGGCGCGCCTGTGCGGAGCGGCGCCGCGGAAGCCCGGATTGCCTTCAACGTCACGGTGACGCGCTTGCCGTCGCGCATCACTCTGTCCGCCACCAGCAGATTGCCGTCGAGGGTTTTCGGACGCCGCAACGTGATGTGCTCGCCGGAGAAATCCACACCGGAGAGATTCAGGCTGATTTCCGCGCGGTCGCCGAACAGCATCGGCACCAACGACACCGGCAGCTTGGGCTCGACCTTGCCGTCCGCGGTCAGACCGAACACGCCCTCGGCCACCATGTCGAGATAACCCGCGACCGACCACAACTGGCGCGGGGAATTTACCACCGGTCCGCTCAACTTGCCGGCATCCACGTGCGTGGCCTGGCTCAGCATCGCGTAGTTTTCCATGTTCGAACCGGCCAGCGCAGGACCGCGCATCATCGATTCGATCTCGAGCGCGATCCACGCGGGATCGTCCACCGCGCGCGCCGCGCGCAACGCATACGCGCTGACGAACGGCCAGATCGCGCGGTTGTGGTAGATCGGCTCATCGGCGCGTTCGGGCCAGATCACCGGGCTGCCGGCGCGCCACACCGGATAGTGCGCCAGTGAGGAACGCGCGCGCGCCGGGTCGGCGACACCGCTGGTGATCGCGAGCGACAGGCCGAGCAGGTCGTAGGCCTCGACCGGCAGCCCATCGCCGCCGATGTAACTCATGTACAGGCCGCGGTCGGCACGCCAGAAATGCGCGTTGATCGCCTGCTTCAACGCGGCGGCCTGCGCAGCGTATTCGGCAGCGCGCGGATCATCGCGCTGTGCTGCCATGCGCGCCGCGAGGCGCAACGCTTCGTAATGCAGCACGTTGGTGGACAACGCGAACGATTGCGCGATGAACACCACGTTGTCGGCGATCCATGCTGGATAGGTCTGCTGGCGCCAGTCGAGAAACGAGGTCTCGCCGTGGTACAGGCCGAACCGCGCATCGAAGACGTACTCGCGATCCTGCGCCAGCGTGTCGTTCAACGCTTGCCACACCTTGTCTGCAAAGGCCTTGTCGCCGAGCAGATGCCGTGCGGCCAGGAACCATACGACGCGGTCGGTGCTGATCGGCCAGCTTCCGCCGGAGCCGGTGTCCTGCATCGGATAGAGCTTTTTTGAATCCGAACCCTGCGGCACGCCCTGCGCGCGCACGCCCGACAGCTTGAACAGCAGCGACTCGCGGGCGCGCGCCGGCTCGTATCGCCACAGGCCGAGATCGATGGAATACGAAGTGTCGCGCGTCCAGACATACGGCCACTTCACGCCGGTGACGAAGCAGCGACAAGGCATCGGTTGCCCATGGTCGTACGCGGGATCGCGGACCGCCGAAACCGAATCGTCGCCCAGTTCTTCCTGCGCCATCGCGAACAGGCCGTCGAACAACGGGCTCAAGGTTTGCGCGGTGTCACGCGGTGCGGGAATCGTGCGCTCGCCGAATGGTCCTTTCAGCAGGTAGCCGCCATCCGGCTTCGCGGCCATGGTTGCGGTCTGCCCGCGCCATTCGAGGCTGCTGTGCCACGCGGGCGCAGTCGGCGCGGCGGTCATGGCAAGGACCAACAAGGCGACCGGGATCATCGGGATGCTCGTTCGGCCCGAAGTTGCTGGTCCGCGAGCCGTTCGTCCTGAGCGTAGCGCAGCGAAGTCGAAGGACGGGCGGCAACGGCGGCGATTCCCATTGTGGATTTCCTTCCGCCTCGCACGCTCACTTCACGCTCCCCTTGACCTCGACCACTACCAGCCCTTGCGGGGGGATGTCGAGCGCCAAACGGTCGTCGCTCAGGGTGATTTGTTGTGCATTCGCGGGATGGCCGGCCGCGCGCAACTCCTCGATCTGGGTGCGGCTCGGGAAGGCCGGCCGGCCCATCTTGTCGAAGGTCGCGATCACGTTGCCGTGTGTGGCGTCCAATCGCCACACGGTGGCGGTCGCGCCGGCGGCCAGATGGACGAACCGGATTTCGAAATGTTTCGTCGTACCCTTTGGCGGCCCCGGGGTGTACGTGGGGCCGTCGCCCACCGGCGGCGCGTAGTTCCACAGCGCCAGCACCAGCGCACCGTCGGTACGCCGGGTGGCCAGCGCGCTGCCGGACTTCAGCGGCAACCGCACTTCGCCCAGTCGATGCAGCATCGCGAAGGCATTGAACGCAGGCTTGTCGATGCGGTACTCGGCGATCAGGCCGAAGCCGCCATAGAAAGGTGTCTTCGGGACGCCCTGTTCCTCGAACACGTCCGAGAACGTCCAGTAGCTCATCATCTCGACGTTCCCCGCGCAGGCGCGGATGGTGTTGGCCAGCCATGGCCCCATGAACACCGTGTCGGTGACGTTCGGCAGATTGGCGTACGACGCGTTGTACTCGCTGAAGATCAACGGCAGCTTCGGGTACGGCGAGGCGAGGATTTCCTTGTGCACCTTGGCGACCGCATCGCAAACCATGTCCTTGCGCGGGATGTTCTCCTGCTTGTGAAGCACGTTCTCCGCGGTGTCGTCGCCGTACACGTGGCTGCTGACGAAGTCGATCGGCACCTTCGCCTTGTGCAGGTGGGCGAGGAACGCCGGCACCCACGCGGCCTGTGCGGTGGCGGGGCCGCCCACGCGAATGCGCGGACTCACCGACTTCAACGCACGCGCGGTGTTGTCATAGAGCGTGAAATAGCTCGCCTGCCTGGGCACGCCGCCCCAGAAATCGAGGTTGGGCTCGTTCCAGACCTCGAAGTACCAACTCGCGACTTCGTCGATGCCGTAGCGCTTGACCAGGTGCTTCGCGAAGGCGCGGATCATCGCGTCCCATTCCGCGTAACTCTTCGGCGGCATCACGTTGGGGTGATACCAGAAGCTTTGGTGCTGGGACGGATCAGAACTCAGCGGCCTTGGCATGAAGCTCAGCTCGACGAACGGTTTCACCCCGTGTGCGAGCAGCCCGTCGTAGATCTGATCGACATAGGAAAAGTTGTAGGTGATCTTGCCGTCCTTGCCGTGCTGCACCAGCCCGACGTCGCGACCGAAGATGTCGTGGAAGCGCACATACTGGAAGCCGGTGGCGTCGTGCACCGCGTCGAGATCCTTGCGGTAATCCTCGCGCAGCGAAAGCACCGCGCGTCCCGAGCCGAACATCTGCTCCCAGAAGTGCGGGAACGGCGTGCCCTTCGCTTTGGCATCGACCTGCAACTGGACGGTCTGCTCCGCCGGCGCGATCTTGGGATGTGGCGGCGCGACGGCCGTCTGCGGCGGAGCGGCCGTGGTTTGTGCCGGCGCGGCGATGGTCTGTGCCGGCGCGGCGATGGTCTGTGCGGGCGCAGCGGTCGTCTGGGCTGGTGCAGCAATGGTCTGTGCGGGCGCGGCGGGCTTCGGTGCCGGCGCAGCAGCCGTCTGAGCCGGCGCGGGGGTCGTCTGGGCTGGCGCAGCGATCGTCTCGGCCGGCACCGTAGACGCTTGGGCCGGCGCGGCAGT
>JBOHYT010000214.1:0-2004 GCA_050738055.1 Rhodanobacteraceae bacterium | reverse complement strand
CTCCAGATGGAAGCCTACTACTGGATCCACATCAAGGCCTTCAATGAAAACTTCTGGAAGGCGGACCTCAGCTTCACGCCATCGCTGCAGTTCATCCACCAGGCCGCCGGCACCGACGGCGACGTGATGGTCTACAGCCTGCGCTCGTACCTGAAGTTCTAAGGCGCCGCGCTTTTCCATCGAAACCAACGACGGGCGGCAGATTTGCCGCCCGTTTTTTTTTCATTGCAAGCGCCGACCGCCGGGGCGGCTCCGCAAGTCTACCCATTCCGTTCGAATGCCCGCAGCATCGTGGCATCGATCGCCGATCAATACAAAAATGCGCGTGCGAAGCACTCGCCTTATATCTCCTTACTCGCAGGAGAAAGCCGGTGGGCAGGATGCCCACCTCACCAAGCCGGCTGGAAAGCGGCGCCACAACGATGCCGAGCCTGCACCAAGAGCCGGCAGGAGCCGGCGCTCCCGGGAGTCGGCGCGGGCGCGGAGCCGAAGCGACCTTTTGAGCGAAAAGTGGGGGTATCCGGCCGCGGTCCCAGCGGCACGCTCACGCGCGCAAAAAAGCAGCGCGGTGAACGCCGGGGCTCCCAAGAAAGCCAAGCGGTTGCAAGGGCGGGCTTCAGGAGTATTGTATAACCACCTGCACTTGTGCAGCCACGCCGACACAGCGGGTCGAGTCGGCGGAGAGGAGACGCGCCCCATGTACAAACAGATTTCGCTGATCCTGATTTTCGTCGGCCTAGTCATTATTGTGTATGCGGTCACCGCGGCCCAATCGTTCACGGAAGACCTCCAGCAGCTCTGCGGGCAGATCGTGGCGGACCGTTCGGTGCCCATCGCGCTGGCCGGTTTGATCATCTCGGCAATTGGTATTCGCGGCCTGCTGACCGACCGTTCGACGAAGCGCAAAGAGACATCGGAAAACTGAGCGCTCCGAGGACCCCGCGCAGGCGGCCCTGCGGAGGCGCGACGAATTATTTGGCGGGAGCGGGTCATCGGGCCAGCCGAAAATCTGTCGAGCATTGGGAAAACGCGAAATTTTGCGAAATTTTTAGCGATCAACGCAATCTTAAAGTTGAAGGTAAAACCGCCTTTTTACCTTGAAATACGGGCAGGAAACCGGGGAAACATAATTTCCCTTCAACCTTTAAATTGAAACAAAATCGTGAATTTTGTCACGCTTTCCGGCCGCCGACGCTGCTCGCGCGATTTCATGCAACCCGGTGCCTTTCTGGGTTTTGGGAGGGGTATTATTAGCGTTTGAAAGCACTGCTTGGTTCTGCCTTGGCGGCCGTTGATTCTGCCCCGCTGCACCGCAAACCATGACGGCTCTTTTGCAGGTAGCGAGACTTGCACCCCATTCAGTCGCAAGCCCACCCCTGATTGATTCACCCGGGATTCCTTGCGCTCCGGCTTAATGAAGCCGGCGGCGCGGGGGAGTTCACCTTTGGAGTTCTTTCTCATGACCAGCGCCATTGACGCTCCTGCTCAGCAGAAGCAGGAGGGGTCGGCGATTTCCGATCCGAATTTGAACGACATGATGATCCGCGTCGCCACCGCCAACGGATCCGGCAGCCAGTCTTCCAATCTGATCCTGATGCGATCCATCCACCAGATGGGTATTCCCACCTGCGGCAAAAACATGTTTCCCTCCAACATCCAGGGGCTGCCGACCTGGTTCGACATCCGCGTCAACAAGGACGGCTGGTCCTGCCGCCGCCGGCGGCTCGATGTCGTCATCTGCATGAACCCCGAGTCGGTCGACGACGATCTGGCCGAATGCTCGCCCGGCACCGTGCTCGTCATCCGCGACACGCTGGCCGACCACATCAAGCGCAACGATCTGATCGTGTACAGCGTGCCCTTCGACAAGCTGGTGCTGGAATGCTGCCCGGAAATCAAGCTGCGCAAGATGGTGGTGAACATCATCTACGTCGGCGTGCTCTCCTGGCTGCTCAAGATTGAAATGAGCGAAATCGAAAAAGCCATCGTGGTGCAGTTCAACGG
>JBOHYT010000213.1:0-14080 GCA_050738055.1 Rhodanobacteraceae bacterium | reverse complement strand
CACGACCTCGACCAGCAGAATCTTGGCGTGTTCAGGCGCGCGATCCCGGACCTCGCGGAAGTCTCGATCGGGCACGCGCTGATCAGCGATGCGCTCTACGAAGGTCTCGACCGGACCGTCCGCCATTACCTGGCGATGCTCGCGTAAAGTTCCGCGGCGAGAGCGGGTCAAGGCCCGGCCAAATCTGTCACCTGTCGCGAAGAGGGCGAGTCGAGACCCGCCGCTGCTTTTCGCGAGAAACGCGGACGCTCCCCTCAGGGGCCCGCACCGGGCCCGGCCTTGCCCTTGGTGATGAAGCCGACGTGCACCATGCCGGCACCCTTCGCATCCTGCAGCACCTTCCAGATCACCTTGTACGGCGTGGTCCTGTCCGCCCGGATGTTCAGTTCCGGTTGTTGCGTTCCGCTCGAGGCCACCACCGCCTGCAGCCGTGCGTTCAACACCGCGTCACTGACCTCGCTGTCGTTCCAGTACAAGGTGCCGTCGGCTTCGACGGCAAGATCGATGGGCGGCACCTCCGGCGGCGTCACCTTGACGTTGGGATTGGCGAGCGGCAACTCGATCTTGACCTTGTGCGAACTCAGCGGCGCCGTGATCATGAAAATGATCAAGAGCACCAGCATCACGTCGGCCAACGGCGTGACGTTGATCTCGGCCTTCGGGACCTCGGTGCCACTGATGTCGCCGGTGCTCATTGCCATGACGTCAGGTCCTCACTTCGCGAAGCCGATCTTCTGCACGTTGTAACGCTTGGCCTCGGCCATCACTATGGCCAGGTAATTGTACTGAGTCTGGTCGCTGGCCTTGATGTGCACCTGCGGCTGCTGGTCGACCGGCTTCGCGCCGATGGTCGCGAACTGGGCCTCCAGTTCGACGTTGCTGATCGTCAAGTTGTCCCAGGTCATCGTGCCGTCGGCCTGGATGAACAAGGTCTTCGGTGTTGGCGGATTCTCCGGCGGCTTCACGTTCGGGTTCGGCTGCGGCAGGTCGATCTTGATGTTGTGGTGCGGCATCGGCGCAGTAATCATGAAGATCACCAACAGCACCAGCATGACGTCGATCAACGGCGTGATGTTGATTTCAGAGACGGGGCCGCCGTCGCTACTGGTACTCATGGCCATGACGAAACCCTCTTACTTCTTGATCGCCGGTGGCGGTGGCGTCGTCGCCACGGCGGGGCGCGCACCCAACGCGGGCGCGTTGCCTTCGATCCGCGCACCGGTCGAGAAGAAGTCGTGCAGGTCGTGCGCGAATTCATCGAAATACGCGATCGTGGTCCGGTTGGCGCGCGAGTAGGCGTTGTAGGCAATCACCGCCGGGATGGCTGCGAACAGGCCGATGGCGGTCATGTACAGGGCTTCGCCGACCGGACCCGCAACCGCGGAGATCGACGACTCACCGGACGCGCCCAGGCTGGTCAACGCATTGATGATGCCGAATACGGTACCCAGCAGACCCACGAACACGCCGGCCGAACCGACGGTCGCCAGCAGGGTGAGGCCGCCTTCCAGGAGGCGGCTCTCGCGATCGACTGCCTGACGCAACGCGCGGTCGACGAATTCGGAGCGGTTCAGCGCTTCGACCATGCGGCTGCCTTCGTGGCGCTGGTGGTGTGCCGCGGCCGATGCGGCTTCGAGCGCGATCTTGGAGAACGGCTCCGAACGCGGTTGCTTTTCCATCACCCGCACGGCGTCCTGCGCGGACGGGGTATCCCAGAACTTCTGGATGACCCTGTCCATGCGTGAGCGGAGCATCCCGTTGCGGATCGCGATCGCGATGATGAAGTACCACGAGGATACCGACATGATCACGAGCACGATGAACACCAAAAGATCCACCGGATGATCGCTGGGGTGTTCGAACAGCATCGAGAAAAAGTGCGCGCCCCCAAGCTGGGTGAGGGCGTGCGCATTGGTGCCGGCTGGCGCGGCGGCGGAGGTGGCTGCTGCTTGGATCATGGCGCTACCCTTCCTTCAAGTTGTAGCAAGTGGAACGTGGGTTGACGAACTCTAGCGGATTCAGGTCCGCAGAGCGTGAAGTTTCTATTGCATTCCGGCGAGGCTGAAGTTCACCGGCACCAGCACGACACCGCCGCTCGCCTTGCCGTTGGTGATACCCGGATTGAACCGCCATTTGCGTGCGGCGGCTTCCGCGGCGCGATCGAGTTCCCGATACCCACTCGATTTCTGCACCTTGACATCGATGACCTCGCCGGCGGCGTTGATCGTGATCGCCAGGATCACTTCGCCCTGGTGGCCCTGCCGCAACGCCTGGATCGGATATTGCGGAGGGTTGCGGTTCTTGTAGCTGATGTCGACCGACGGCGCGACGTTGGCCGGCGGTGGCGGTGGCGTCGGCGGGCGCGGCGGGGCGGCAGGCGTCGACATGATCGTCTGCACCTGCGGCGGCGGCGGCGTGGGCGGCGGCGGCAGCGGCGGTGGCTTCTCGATCTTGATCACCTTCGGCGGCGGCTGCTTGGGCGGCTCCGGCGGCGGCGGCGGCGGCGGCGGTGGCGGTGGCGGCGGCGGGATGAATTGGACCGTCACGACGTGCTGCTTGGCCTTGGCCTTGGCCTGCGGCGGCGCAGTCGGCGCCAGCAGCATCAGGATGAGGCCGGCGTGCAGTGCAATCGCAAATGCGATCGCAATCGTGCGCCACCAACTGAACGGTTTGCGGTATCGAGCCGACCTACGTGCCATCGTTGGATTGAACCAGTCGCTGAACTGTTGGGCCCCACTGCAGCCGCCGTATCGTCGTCCGATACGACGCCGCAACCAAGGCGGCTGAAAAGTCTGGAACGTTACACCAGCAAGGGGGCTTTGCCTAGAGGCAAGCTGCGGATCGTGTCACCCACGTATCGCCCCCTTGTCTTCGAGGATCCTCACTTCTTGTGCTGCAACTGCTTGAGGGTACGCTGCGCGTCGGCGCGCGTCTCCGGATCCTGCTCCGCCTTTTGGTAGGCGGCGATCGCGGCGCTCTTTTCCTTCAATGCGAGTTCCGCGTTGCCGAGCGCCAGCCAGGCCGCGCCCGTGCGCTTGAAGCCGCCCTTGGCGACCGCCTGCTGGAGCGCCGCCTTGGCGTCCTTGTGGCGCCCGAGGTCTTCGAGCATCTGTCCACGCAGGAAATCCACCTCGCCGGTCTTGGCGTCCGGGGAGGCCTTGGCATACGCGCCCACCGCATCCTTGTAGTCGCCGGCGATCGCGTAGGAATCGCCGAGCAGCTTGTAGCTGTCATAGCCCGGCTTGACGATGCCCTTGTCCATGCCTTCCTTGAGCACCCCGACCGCCTTCATGGCATTGGCCTTCGGGTCCTTGCTGTTCTGGCCGATGTTGTCGTACATCTTGGCCATGTTCATGTAGCCGGTCTCGTCCTTGATCTGGCCGTTCGCGCGGGCACGCTCGAGCAGCGCCAGCGCCTTCTTGTCCTGGTGCGCGTTGACGTAGATCGCGATGACGTTCTGCAGCAGCGTGGCGTTGTTCGGATCCTTGGCGAGCGCGGCCTCGGCGAGCTTCGCCGCCTGGTCGTACTTGTCCATCGCGAAGTAGCTGGCCATCTCGATCTGGTCCCAGCTCGGCTGCGGCTTGTCGGTCAGGGTTTTGGCCTTCTGGATGGCCGCGACCGCCTGCGGATATTTCTGCAACCGGTAATAGGCGTTGCCCTTCAGCGCTTCGATGTCCGCCGAGTGCGCGCCGCTCTCCTTGCTCCACTCATCGAGCGTGGTCAGCGCATCACTGTAGTCCTCGTCGGCGATGTACATCTGCGCGAGGGTTTCCAGTCCCTGGAAATAGCTGTTGTTGTCGAGCGCGTTGGAAGAGAGCGCCTGCTTCTGCAGCGCAATCGCGCCCTTGGTGTCGCCGCCGCGGTATTTCACCTGCGCGAGCCCCAGCATCGCCAGCGCCTTCGCATAGGCACTGCTGCTGGAGTCGGCGATCGGTTGCAGATCCTTCTGCGCGGTCGCCGTATCACCACTGTTGGCTGCCTGCAGGCCTTCGTTCAGCGGCTTGGCTTCCTTCGCGCTGACGCCCGTGATCTTCGGTTCCTTGCGCGTTGCGTTCGGATACTTGTTTTCCTGCTTGGTCTGCTTGGATTCGGGCTTCTTGGACTGCTGCTGTTGTCCACACTTGTGCTGCAGCATCTGCATGTCCGTGCACGACTGTCCTGCCGTCTGCGCCGCGGCAACGACAGGGAACACCGCCAAGGCAAACGCGGAACAGATTCCGCCGACCAGCAGTCGAGTCCGGAGCTTCATCGGAGTTCCTCTCAAGGGGACAAACGTGGACGGAGTGAAGGTGAGGGTAGCGCGGTCCATGCGCAAAGCTCAAGTCCCGTTCGCCACGTGCCACGGCGCAACGAGTTTTTCACACGTCGAGGTTGCCGACCCGCAGCGCGTTGCTCTCGATGAAGTCGCGACGCGGTTCCACCACGTCACCCATCAGCGTCGAGAAGATCTGGTCTGCTGCCAGCGCATCCTCGATGCGCACCTGGAGCAGGCGGCGGGTGTCGGGATTGACGGTGGTTTCCCACAACTGTTCGGGATTCATCTCACCCAAGCCCTTGAAGCGTTGGATTTGCCGACCCTTTTTGGCTTCCTCGAACAGCCACGCACGTGCCTGCGCGAAATTGCCGACCGGCTTGCTGGCATTGCCGCGGCGAACTTCCGCGCCTGCACCACTGCGCCCGTGGAGCGCACGCGCCACGTCCAGCAGCGGCCGGAAATCCGCGCCCGAGAAAAAGCTGCGCGGCAGCACCCAGGTGTGTTCGGTGCCGTGCTGGGCACGCCGCAGCAGCCATGCCGCGGGACGCTCGCCACTGGCCTCGCGAAGTTCGAGTCCGAATTGCGGCCGGCCGAGGCCGGTCGCATTCAATTTGGACGTCAAGCCGTCCGCCCACTTCTGCAGCGCGTCCGGATCCGGCCACATCGCATCCTCGAGCGGCACGTGCTCCAGCATCGCGGTAAACACCCCCGCGTCGCCGCGCTGCGCGAGCCGCCCGATCTGGTCGAGCGCAGCTTGGTACTGGCGCAGGAGGGTTTCGAGGGATGCGCCTGCTACGGTTTCGGCACCTTCGGAAGGTAGCCACGCGGCATCCTGTACCGCACTCGCGATCAGGTACTCGTTGAGGGCCGCATCGTCCTTCAGGTACAGCTCGCTCTTGCCCTGCTTGATCTTGTACAACGGCGGCAGGCCGATGTAGATGTGGCCGCGTTCGAGCAGCTCGGGCATCTGGCGGTAGAAGAAGGTGAGCAGCAGCGTTCGGATGTGCGAGCCGTCCACATCCGCGTCGGTCATGATGATGATGCGGTGGTAGCGCAACTTGTCGGCGTTGAACTCGTCCTTGCCGATGCCGGTGCCGAGCGCGGTGATCAGGGTGCCGACCTCTACAGAGGAGAGCATCCTGTCGAAACGCGCCTTCTCGACATTGAGGATCTTGCCCTTGAGTGGCAGCACCGCCTGGGTCTTGCGGTTGCGGCCCTGCTTGGCCGAGCCGCCGGCCGAGTCGCCCTCGACCAGGAACAGTTCGGACAACGCCGGGTCACGTTCCTGGCAGTCGGCCAGCTTGCCCGGCAGCCCCGCGATGTCCAGCGCGCCCTTGCGGCGGGTCAGCTCACGTGCCTTGCGCGCGGCGTCGCGGGCACGCGCCGCCTCGACCACCTTGCCGGCGATCACCTTGGCGTCGGTGGGATGTTCGAGCAGGAACTCCTCGAGCTTGGTGTTGACGACCTGTTCGACGATGCCCTTCACCTCCGAGGACACCAGCTTGTCCTTGGTCTGTGACGAGAACTTCGGGTCGGGAACCTTGATCGACAGCACCGCAATCAGGCCCTCGCGCATGTCGTCGCCGGACAGAGCAACTTTGGAGTTCTTCGCCAATCCAGACTTTTCGATGTAATTGCTGATCGTTCGTGTCAATGCGGCGCGAAATCCCGTCAAATGGGCCCCGCCGTCCTTCTGCGGAATATTGTTGGTGAAGCAGAAAATCGATTCCTGGTACCCATCGGTCCATTGCATGGCCAGCTCCACCGTGGTGGCGCCGACCTGAGAGCTGAAGCCGATCGCGTTGGGGTGCAATGGCACCTTGAGTTGCGAGAGGTGGCGGACGAAAGCGCGGATGCCGCCTTCGTACTGGAACACATCCTTTTTTCCAACCCTTTGATCCTCAAGGGTAATCTTCACGCCTGAATTGAGGAACGCCAGCTCCCGCAGACGCTTGGCGATGGTCTCGTACTGGAATTCGATATGCGTGAAGGTTTCCGGGCTGGGCAGGAACCGCACCGTGGTTCCCCGAAGCTCGGAAGGACCCACTTCGCGCACGGGAAACAATGGATCGCCCAAGCGGTATTCCTGGAGGTATTCCTTGCCGCCGCGGTAAATCGTCAGCCAGAGGTGTTCCGACAACGCGTTGACCACCGATACGCCCACGCCGTGCAGCCCGCCCGACACCTTGTAGGAATTCGCATCGAACTTGCCCCCCGCGTGCAATACCGTCATGACCACCTCGGCGGTCGAGCGGTGCTCTTCGGGGTGCTCATCGACCGGAATGCCGCGTCCGTTGTCACTGACGCTGACCGTGCCGTCGTCGTGGATGGTCACTTCGATATGGTCGCAGAAGCCTGCAAGGGCCTCGTCGATCGCGTTGTCGACCACCTCGAACACCATGTGGTGCAGCCCGGTGCCATCATCGGTATCGCCGATGTACATGCCCGGACGTTTGCGAACGGCCTCGAGCCCCTTCAGAACCTTGATGCTGCTGGAATCATAGACGTCGTTCATGCTCAACTTGCCCGTTGCTCGGTCGACACGGAAGGGAACAGTTCATTATACCGGCGCTGGCGGTCAAATGCCTTTCATACCAGCTTGATGCCAGCGTGTTCCACGTGGAACACGCCCGATTCGCCTTGACGGCCTGCTTCGGGGGGCGTCCCGGTCGAGGTGAGCCACGCTTGCAGCGGTTTCGCTTCCAGCCAGTCAATCACCTTGGCCACGTGCGCCGCGTCCAACTCCGCCACCAGATCGTCCAGACACAACAGCGGGTAGTCGCCGAGGCGTTCCTTCAGCCAGCGCGCCTGTGCCAGCATGCAGACCAGCGCCGTCGCCTTCGCTTGGCCCCGGGACAGGTGATCGCGGCGCGCGACGTGCTCGAACCGGAGCCCCCAGTCGGCGCGGTGTGGACCCGGGTGGGTGAAGCCACGTTCGCGATCACGGACGCGGTGCTCGAGCAATTGCCGTTCCAGACCCGCTTGTTCGTCCCAGCCAGGCCGGTATTCGATGCGCAGGGCCCCCAGTTCGGGCACCAGCCATGCCGCCTCGGCGGAAAAAAACGGTTCCAAGCTGGCCAGGCACGCGGCCCGCATCGCGTGAATCCGTTCGGCGAGCCTGGCAAGCGCCTGTTCCCACGGTGCGAACTGCCGATCGTCGGCGTCCGCGCGGAGCAGGGCATTGCGCTGTCGCAAGGTCCTTCGCCACGCACGCCAGAGGTCCAGTGATTCATGTTCCACGTGGAACACGCTCCAGTCCAGAAAGCTCCGACGCTCTTCGGCAGGTCCCACAATCAACCCTTGGCTTTCCGGTCCGAAGTACACCACCGGAGACGCCGCGAACAGTGGGGCCAGGGAGTCAAGATCCATTCCATCCACGCGAGCCCGCCAGCGGTCCTCGGTGCGCGCCAGCCCGGCCCGCTGCGCGGGGCGACCCTCACGGGAAAGTTCGGCGTAAATCAGGTACTCATCGCTGCCATGCCGACAGGGCGCACTGCGTCCGCCGGCCCGAAACGAGCGGCCGTGCGACAGGAGGTGGGCTGCCTCCAGCACCGTAGTCTTGCCCGCGCCGTTGGGCCCGACCAGCCAGTTGAGGCCGCCCCCCGGGGCAAACTCGATCCGCTCGAAGCAACGCAGGTTCCGGGCGCGCAGCACGTCGATTTTCACCGCACCGTTCCCGCGAACGCGCCGGTTTGCGATGCGGCATCGCTCAAAGCCGCAACGGCATGACCACGTGTTGGGTCTGACCGCTGGATGCGCCGCGCAGCAGGCAACTGGACTGGGCGTCCCGCAGCTGCAGCTGGACACGCTCGTCGTCGAGTGCGCCCAGCGCGTCGAGCAGATACCCCACGTTGAAGCCGATCGCGATATCGTTGACCGAGGTCTCTGCCTCGATTTCCTCGAAGGCTTCTTCCTGCTCGGGGTTGTGGGCGATGATCCGCAGGCAGTTGGACGAGACTTCCAACCGCACACCACGATATTTTTCGTTCGACAGGATCGCCGCACGCTGCAGGGCATTGCGCAGGGTCTCGCGGTCGACCTTCAACACCTTGTCCGCGCCCAGCGGGATCACGGCCTCGTAATCCGGGAAGCTGCCATCGATCAACTTGGACGTGAAGGTCACATCGCCGCGCCGGACCCGGATGTGGTTGGACGAGAACTCGATGGTGACCAGGTCATCGCCCGAGTCGAACAGCCCCAGCAATTCGGTGACGCCCTTGCGCGGGATGATCAGTTGGCGCTTGCCCTGGCCCTTGGCGTCCAGGCCGGTTTCGGACATGGCCATCCGGTGCCCGTCGGTTGCGACGCAACGAAGGTCGCTGCCGCGCAGATCCAGCAACAGTCCGTTGAGGTAGTAGCGGACGTCCTGGCTGGCCATCGCGAACGCCGTACGTTCCAGCAGTCTCCGAAGGTTGCCCTCGGACAGGGCGATCTGGTCGGCAACCTCGATCTCGTCGGTAGTGGGGAATTCGTCCGCAGGCAGGCTGGCCAGCGTGTAACGGCTGCGCCCGGCGTGCATCACCACCCGGTCACCCTTGACCTGCACGTCGACTTTGACGCCGTCCGGGAGCGCGCGAACAAGATCGAACCATTTCCTGGCGGGGATCGTGGTTTCGCCGTTTTCCCCGGCTTCCACCGCCGCACCGGCGCGCATTTCCACTTCGAGATCGGTGCCCGTCAACGACAACCGTCCGTCCTTGACCTGCACGAGCAGGTTCGCGAGCACCGGCAAAGTCTGCCGACGCTCCACCACGCCAACCACCTGCTGCATCGGTTTTAGCAAGGCTTCCCGCTGTGTGCTGAAACGCATTGTCGATTCCCGTGTGATCTGCTCTTGTTTGTAGTACTTGTAGATAAGATCGTTGAAGCAGGCGCTGTGAATAAAACGTATAAGCCTATATTGCCTTTGTTATCATGTGCTTATGGAACAAGTTGCGCAAAGCAGTGGTTGGGAACAGCGGTGCATGAGCTGTGGATGAAATCATCGCTGTTGCTCTTCCGGAATTTATCCACAAGTTTACCCGGTCAATATCCGGATCAATTTGTCCCAGTCCTGGCGCAGCCGCATGTCGGTATCGCAGAGGCTGCGGATCTTCCTGCACGCGTGCATCACCGTGGTGTGGTCCTTGCCGCCGAAGGCCTCGCCGATCTCGGGCAGGCTATGTTCGGTCAATTCCTTGGCCAGCGCCATCGCAATTTGCCGGGGTCGTGCCAGCGAGCGCACCCGTCGCTGCGAGAGCAGATCCGAGAGACGCAACTGGTAGTAGTCGGCCACGGTCTTCTGGATGTTCTGGATGGTGATCGCGCGGGCGTGCACGTTGAAGAGGTCGCGCAGGGTTTCCTGGACCAGTTCCATGGTGATTCCGCGGCCCGACAGGTTGGCCTGCGCGGCGACCGTGTTGAGCGCGCCTTCCAGCTCGCGGACATTGGAGCGGATCCGCCGTGCCAGCAGCAACGCCACGTCGCCAGGCAGCGCGATGCCGCGTGCCTGCGCCTTTTCCAGCAGGATCGCGGCGCGGGTTTCGAAATCGGGCGGTTCGATCGCAACCGACAGGCCCCAGCCGAGCCGCGACTTCAGACGCAACTCGAGATTGTCCACTTCCTTGGGGTAGCGATCGCAGGTCAGGATGATCTGTTGCCGTGATTCGTAGAGCGTGTTGAAGGTATGGAAGAACTCCTCCTGGGTCGCATCCTTGCCGGCGAAGAACTGGATGTCGTCGATCAGCAGCGCATCGACCGAACGGAAGCGGTGCTTGAAGTCGTCCATGTTCTTGTTGCGCAGCGCCGTGATCATCATTTCGGTGAAGCGCTCGGAATGCACGTACAGGAGCTTCATGGCCGAGTTGTGCGCGAGCATGAGGTTCCCCGCCGCCTGCATCAGGTGGGTCTTGCCGAGGCCCGTGCCGCCGTACAGCAGCAGCGGGTTGTACGCGCGCCCGGGGTTTTGCGCGACCTGCATCGCCGCAGCCTTGCCGAGCTGGTTGGACTTGCCCTCGACGAAGTTGTCGAAGGTGTAGTGCAGATCGAGATGGGGCCGCTGCGCCGGCAGCTGGGCCGCAACTGCCGCCGCGCCGAGGCTGCTCCGGACCGGCGGGGCGATCGAACCCACCTCCAGCCGGAGCGGCACCGGGCGCCCGGCGAGCGCCGAAAGCGTGCCCTCGATGCGCGCCAGGTATTCGTTGCGGACGAATTCCAGCGTATAGGTGTTGGGCGCGAACAGCCGCAGCGTGTCGCCGTCGTCGCGTGCCTGCAGCGGCTGCAGCCACGTGTGCAACACGCTCGGTTCGATTTCTCCTTCGAGCCTTGCGAGGCAGCGTTGCCAGAGATCGCTCATGGGCTCCCGCGTCGTTGGATCCGGATACCGTGACGCGACGGTCGCGACTCGGTGGACCGTCGAGTCTAGCAGGCTGTTCGGCGCGCATTGGCGAACCACGGCGAAGTCGCGCAGGGTGCAGCATTTCGTTGACGCGCGAGCGCCCGCACCCTTAGAATTGCCAGTCTTTTTCCATGCATGACCCGCACAGGCGGGCATCGCGCTGCGGAGCCAACCATGAAACGCACCTACCAACCCAGCGTGTTGAAGCGCGCCCGCACCCACGGTTTTCGCGCCCGCATGAAGACCGCCGATGGCCGCAAGGTGCTGTCCGCGCGCCGCGCCAAGGGTCGCAAGCGGCTGATCCCGTAAGCGTCGTCCGTGGCCGGCTTGCCGCCTTCCGCGCGGCTGCGTCGCGCCGCCGAGTTTGCCGCCTTTCGCAGCCACGCCGAGCGCGTGCAGACGCGGCATTTCCTCATTCGCGGTATTCCTTCGACCCGTGGCGCGGCGCGGCTGGGCTTGGCGGTGTCGCGCAAGGTCAGCAAACGCGCGGTCGCGCGCAACCGCATCAAGCGGATCGCTCGCGAATCGTTCCGGTTGCAGCGCGCCGGCCTGCCCGCGCTGGACGTGCTGGTGGTCGCGCGTCCGTCGGCGGTCGAAGCGGACAATTCCTCGTTGCGCGCGGACCTCGAGATTGCGTGGCGCAAGCTGAAAATGTTGAAGCCAACGTCCACCGCCGGCACAATGGGCGGCTGACCCGCTCCGGCCACCACGCGCCTCAAGCCCGAGTCTTCCCTTGATCAATCAAACACGCACCCTGCTGGTCGTGGCGTTGCTGGTCGTTGTCTACCTGCTCTGGCAGGCTTGGCAAAACGAGTTTCCGGCCACGCCGCCACCGCAGCCGCCGGTCGCATCGGCGGTGCCTTCGCCCTCCGCTGCCGTGCCGGCGACCTCCGCGAGCGCCGCCCCGGAAGTGCCGGCGAGCGTGCCGGCAAGCGCCGCAGCCGGGGCGCCGGTTACGCCTGGCGCGACGCGCGTGCCGCAAGCGGCCGGGACGCTCTCCGCGACTCCGGCCAAGGACCTCGTCACGGTCGACAACGACGTATTGCGGCTGACGATCGATCCTCGCGGCGGCACCATCGTCGCGGCCGATCTGCTCGACTATCCGCAGAAGGTCAGGACCAACGGCCCACCGGTGCGGCTGCTCGATGGCGCGACCGCGAACTACTACGTCGCCCAGGACGGACTGGTGGGCGCGAATGGCAGCAACGCGCCCAGCCATCTCGCCGAGTTCACCGCAACCGCGACCCAGTACTCGCTCCAGCCGGGTCAGAAGCAGGTCGTGGTGACCCTCAACTGGCGCGATCCTGCTTCCGGCGTCAGCGTCGCCAAGCGTTACACCCTGACGCGCGGCAGCTACGTGGTCGGCCTCTCGCAGGAGATCGACAACCACGGCAGTACCCCCTGGCACGGCAATGCGTACGAGCAACTGGACCGGATCGAACCGCCGCCGGCGCCCAAGCACCTGCTCGAGTTCTACAACCCGGACAGCCTGAGTTTCACGGGCGCCGCCTGGTACAGCCCGAGCGACAAGTACAACAAATTGAAGTTCGGGGATTTCCGGAGCGATCCGTTGCACCAGGAAGCGACCGGCGGATGGGTGGCGATGAGCCAGCGGTTCTTCGTGTCCGCGTGGATCCCGCCTCCGACGCAGGCCGAGACCTTCAGCAGCGTCGAGATCCCTGCCTCCACGGCCGACGGCAAGCCGCGCTACCTGATTCGCAGCATGGGTCCGACCCTCACCGTCGCGCCGGGGAAAAGCGCCAGCAGCGACGCCCGCCTGTACGTCGGCCCGAAACTGCAAAACCAGCTCGGCGACATTGCCCCCGGCCTCAACCTCACGGTCGATTACGGGCATTTCACCGTGATCGCGGTGCCGATGTTCAAGCTGCTGTCGTTCCTGCACGGGCTGGTGCGCAACTGGGGCCTCGCGATCATCGTGCTGGTGTTGATCATCCAGGCCGTGACCTACAAGTTGACCGAGGCGCAGTACAAGGCGAGCGCGCGGATGCGCAAGCTGCAGCCGCGCCTGAAGGCGATGAAGGAGCGCTTCGGCGACGACAAGCAGAAGTACCAGCAGGCGATGATGGAGCTGTACAAGAAGGAAAAGGTGAACCCGGTGGCGGGCTGCCTGCCGGCGCTGATCACCTTCCCGATCTTCTTCGCGCTGTACTACGTGCTGATCTTCAGCGTCGAGCTGCGGCACGCGTCGTTCCTGTGGATCCCCGACCTGTCGGCGGCCGACCCGCTGTTCATCCTGCCGGTGCTGTATGCGCTGACGATGCTCGGCACCAGTTTCCTGACTCCCGCGCAAGGCATGGATCCGACCCAGGCCAAGATCATGAAGATCATGCCGGTGCTGTTCGCGGTGCTGTTCTTCTTCTTCCCGGCGGGCCTGACGCTGTATTACGTGGTGCGCGGCATCTGCATGGTGTCGCAACAGTGGTACATCACCCGCAAGATCGACCGGGCCGACGCCCGCGCGCGGGCCTGACGCGGCACCGGAAAGCCATGCCGCACGCCGCGGACGCCATCGTGGCCATCGCGACCCCAATGGGGTGCGGCGGGATCGGCGTGGTGCGGATCTCTGGCGCTGCACTGCACGAGATCGCAGTCGGACTGTGTGGCGGCGTGCCCGAACCCCGTCACGCGCGGTTGGTGGAATTCCTCGAGGCCGACGGCACGCCGATCGACCGCGGGCTGGTGCTGTATTTTCCCGCGCCGCACTCCTTCACCGGCGAAGACGTGCTGGAACTGCACGCGCACGGCAGTCCGCCGGTGCTCGATCGCTTGGTGCGGTGCGTGTGTGAACTCGGTGCACGCCCCGCGCGGGCGGGGGAATTCTCCGAGCGGGCGTTCCTCAACGGCAAACTGGATCTCGCGCAGGCCGAGGCGGTCGCCGACCTGATCGCGGCGCGTTCCGACGCGCAGGCCCGCGCGGCGCTGCGTTCGCTCACCGGTGAGTTTTCGCGGCGCGTCGACGCCTTGCAGCAAGCCATCGTGCGCCTGCGCGTCGAAGTCGAGGCGGCCATCGACTTTTCCGAAGATGCGTCCGAGGGCGCCTCGCGGGACAAGCTCGAGCGCCTGTTCACGCAGGCCGCCGACCAGCTCGATGCGTTGCTGACTGGCGCGCGTCGCGGCGTGCGCCTGACCGATGGCCTGCACGCGGTGATCGTCGGCGAACCGAACGTCGGCAAGTCGAGCCTCCTGAATGCGCTGGCGGGCAACGAGCGCGCCATCGTCACCGAAATTCCCGGCACCACGCGCGACCTGGTCACGGAGACAGCCAGCCTGAACGGCATTCCAGTGCGGTTGGTAGATACAGCGGGCATCCGCGAGAGCTCCGACGTGGTTGAGAGGCTGGGCGTGGCGCGGTCGTTCCAGGCGGCGGCGGATTCAGACGTGCGGCTTCTCGTGCTCGACGCCGCTCAAGAGATGACACGGGAGGACAT
>JBOHYT010000212.1:0-3034 GCA_050738055.1 Rhodanobacteraceae bacterium | reverse complement strand
GCGTCTATTATCGGCTGACCGACAACTGGCTGGAACTGGCGGTGCGTTTCGTCGTCGCCGATCGCGGCATCCGCGAAGTCAAGGATGCGATGAGCCGCGAGATCATCACGGCGTTCGACGCCGCGGGCATCGGGATCGCCTCGGCGACCTACGACATCGTGGGCCTGCCGCCGGTGCGGGTTCGTCCCGAGAAGGAATAGCCGCGTCCATCCGATCCAGCAGCGGACGAGGCACCGCCCGGCGATGCGCACCCGCCACCCCTTTTCCCGACACCGCGTTCGACGCATCCCACCTGCGCACGCCGTCGCAGCGTGCCAAAATCCGCCCCGTGACGGGCGGCGATCGCCGGCCCGTTGTGGATCTGGGAGCCGCGCATGGTCAACAGCGGGTTCTGGCGGGAGCTGCGGCGCCGCAACGTGGTGCGGGCGGCGCTGGTGTACGCGGCGGCGGTATGGGCGCTGGCGCAGGGTATCTCGCAGCTCAGCCCGGACTTCGGGATGCCGGACTGGATCACGCGCTGGTTCGTGATCGCCTGCGCGATCGGATTCCCCTTCTGGCTGGTGTTCGCGTGGTATTTCGAGATCACGGCACACGGGATCAAGCGTGAAGCCGATGTCGCGCCGGGCGATGCCACTGCCCGCGGCATGTCCCGCAAGCTGGATTACTGGATCATCGGCATCCTCGCGGTGGCGGTGGTGCTGTTGCTCACCAACCAGTTCGTGTTGCACCGTGATGCAACCAGCGAGGCCGATGCCGCGGGTACCAGGGCGCTCACTGCGGAGCTGGCCAAGATTCCGGCCAAGTCCATCGCGGTGCTGCCCTTCGAGAACCTCAGCAACGACAAGAACAATGCCTATTTTGTCGACGGCATGCAGGACCTGATCCTGACCAAGCTGGCCGACATCGGGGATCTGAAGGTGATTTCGCGCACCTCGACCGAGAGCTACGGTAGCCATCCTGACGACCTCGCAACCATCGCCGCGCGCCTCGGCGTGGCCACGTTCCTCGAAGGCAGCGTGCAGAAGGCGGGGAACCAGGTTCTGATCAACGTGCAGTTGATCGACGCAAAAACGGATGCCCACATCTGGGCGCAAAGCTACACCCGCACGCTGGACAACATCTTCGGGGTGGAAGGCGAGGTGGCGCAGAAGGTGGCCGATGCGTTGAACGCCAAACTCACCGCGGGTGAATCGAGCGCGCTGGCCCGCGTCCCCACG
Source organism: Rhodanobacteraceae bacterium (assembly GCA_050738055.1). GTDB lineage: Bacteria > Pseudomonadota > Gammaproteobacteria > Xanthomonadales > Rhodanobacteraceae > 66-474. Next base: position 1,817 of record JBOHYT010000212.1, on the reverse strand, counting down.
ACCAATCCGCAAGCCTACGACGATTACCTGCGCGGCCTGCATTTCCGCCACGATGCCGCCAAAGGCGACTGGACGACGTACCTGCCGCAGGCCATCGCCACTTTCGAAAAAGCCGTTGACGAGGATCCGGACTTTGCGCTGGCATGGGCGGCGTTATCGAACGCACACACCGACGCCTATTATTGGGGCGGAGATCAATCGGAGGCCAATCTGCGGGCCGCCGAGGTTGCCGCCAAACGGGCGCTGGCGCTCGATCCGAAGCTGCCCGACGCCCACGTCGCAATGGAGTCAGTCGAGCGATTCCTGTACCACAACATCGAGGCGGCACGCGACCAGGACCAGAAGGCGGTCGATTTACGCCCCAACGATGCCGATGCGCTCTCGGACCTTGCCATCGAGGATGCAAACCTTGGTGACGTCAATGGGTACAGGTTCATGGAACGCGCGGTGGCATTGGAACCCGCCAATAGCAGCCTGGAGTTCCATTTGGCTTTGGATCGAACCTACCGCGGCGATTACGACGGGGCCAGGCGGCCTGCAACCCGGGCGCTGGCGATCGATCCGCACAGCGCCCGGACTTATGCCTTGCTGAGCAGGATCGACGTCCTGCAAAGTGGCGATGTCGAGGCAGCGGCCAAGGTACTCGGCGGCATGCCGCCCGGGACGCCGTCACATAGCCTCGCGATCGCAGGGGCGCGGATCGACCTGCTGCTGTACCGGCGCGATTTTGCCGGAGCACGTGCATTGGCTGCAAAATACGCCGTCGAGTTCGCGAATGGCCCTGCCGCGCTTGGCATCGTCATGAGCCAGGCCAACATCGAATGGCTGGCCGGAAAGAAGGATGCTTCGCGCGCGTTCTACCACCATGCGATCCGGCTGCTGACGAAACCCGGCATGACCAACACCGGTGGCGACATGCGGATGGGTCTCGCCTATGCGCGGCTCGGCCATGCGGTCGCCGCGATGAAGCAAAACGAGATGTCTGCGACGCGCAATCGCAGATCCCACGGCATGGGGTTCGAGGGGCAACGCAAGTTCATGTTCGCGAAGATCCAACTCGCGCTGGGCCAGCGTGCGGCAGCGATCGACACGCTCGCCGGATTGTTGACCCCGAATGTGAATCCGTACGTGGACGCGGATCATTACAGCCTCTCGCCGGCCATGCTGCGCATCGATCCGACCTGGGATCCGCTGCGCGGGGACCCGCAATTCCAGGCGCTGCTGAAGAAATACCCGCAGCCCGCGCTGGCGTCCGCGGCCAGCGATGGTACAGGTCATGAATGATTTTCAGGCCCGCTTTGCCTGTCATCTCGGGTTTCGGCTTCGGCTGGCCTGGAGTGACGATCGGGCTCTTTTGTCATGAATGACTTCCTCGCCCACCTGAAGCAAGGCAAGCTGATGCAGTGGGCGGTGGCCTGCATTGGGTCCGTGTTCGCGCTGATCCAGATGATCGGCGTGGTGTCGGGGAGCTATCAACCGGATGGTTCCATGCATCTGGCATTCGCTGCGCCGACAGCGGATTTCATCGCTGTGACGATGCCAACTGCGGCAGGTTTTCGCGTTGCCGGTTCGAGCGCTTGCACGGGATCAAGGGATCCGCCATGAGCGAGCAAACCACGTTCTTTATCGAACTCAAACGTCGCCACGTGGGGCGTGCGGCGATTGTCTATGCCGCGGCGGTGTGGGCGCTCGCGCAGGGCATCTCGCAGTTGAGCCCGGCGTTTGGCCTGGCGACCGGCGTTACGCTGTGGTTCGTGATTGCCTGTGTAATCGGCTTTCCGTTCTGGGTCGCCTTCGCCTGGTACTTCAAGTTCACG
>JBOHYT010000211.1:0-3389 GCA_050738055.1 Rhodanobacteraceae bacterium | reverse complement strand
GCGTACTTCCGCAATCCGAGCGCCACGCCGGGAACGGCGACGGTCGCGCCGCCCGGAAAGGATGGACCCAGCGGCGCCAGCGATTCCATGATCAAGCTGGGTGGCGCGATGGACCTCTCGCACGGCCCCGGCAAGGATCGCCACAACGGGCCAGTCGGCGCGGCGTCGAAGGAGCAAATCGACGAACAGGCGCGCGAGCTCGACCGCAAGCGGCTGGAAGAATTGAAGGTCCAGTTGAACGCGGCGATCCAGAACAGCCAGGCGCTGGCCCCGTACAAGGACCAGTTGCTGCTGGACATCACCCCCGAGGGTCTGCGCATCCAGATCGTGGACAAGCTCAACCGGCCCATGTTCGACCTCGGCAGCGCGCGCCTCAAGAATTACACCGACGCCATCCTCGAAGAGTTGGCGAAGTTCATCAACAAGGTACCCAACCGCATCACCATCAGCGGCCACACCGACGACGCGCCCTACAGCAACGATCACGGTTACAGCAACTGGGAACTGTCCGCCGACCGCGCCAATGCCGCGCGCCGCGCGCTGGTGGCGGGTGGCCTGGACGAAGACAAGATCGCGGAGGTAGTCGGGCTTGCCGCCGCGGTGCCGCTGGACAAGGCCGACCCGCGCGACCCGATCAACCGCCGCATCAGCATCATCGTGCTGACCAAAAAGGCCGATGCGGCGGTATTGTCGCAGGCCGGCGGCAGCGTCGCGCTTCCCGGTTCAGGCCCGCGCGCGCCGACCGGCGCGGTGCACGGCTGAGGGAAACACCATTATTGTCGACGGTCGGTGCCCAACGCCGGGCATCGCGGCCTGCGGGAAGACTGTCGAAAGACTTTACACGATTTCATGTGTGTTTTGGCCCCAATGACGGTGTTTTGCGCGAGAGCGGGCGTGGACAGGCGGGTTTTGGCCGGTTCCAGCCCGACTTTTTGGCATAAGTCAACGTCCGCACCGCCGCGCGAACGGGAATCGTGCCGGAGCGTCGAGATTCTTTACAAAAAGCGGGTTCCGGAGCCGGCGTTGGATATATTTTGTTTTCACAAACAAACACTTATTGATTGGCACCGAACTTGCATCAAGTGTATCGCGGAATCAGGACATCCTGCATCGAGCCGATGAAGGGTCGTGATCCAACAGGCTTACTTTCGGAGACAGCAACGTGAACAGCAAACCCAACGGCAAGTTCCCGTCTCGGCGCTTCCAGGCGCTTACCGCCGCGGCCGCACTGGTGACCGGCATGTGTTTCGGCACCGCGGCGTATGCCACGCCGCTCACCATCGTCTCGGTCGTGGGTGGTGCTCCGACCGGCGTCACCCACGAAAATTTTGACAACCTTCCGCTCGGCAACTCTGGCGGCACCACCGGCAGTGGCATTGTCGTGTCCTTCGCGCCCGACGCCCAAGCGGTACAGGGTACGCTCGCCAACACGTACGCGGCGCCGTTCCTGTCCGGCGGCAACGGCTTGGGCTTCGGCAGCCCCAACCAGCCAAACGGTCAGGATGCAACGACGTTCCTCACCAGCGGCTCGACGGGTGGGGTTGCGGGGGCCGCGGTCACCCTGACCCTCCCGGGTCTCGAGAAGTACATGGGGATCCTCTGGGGTTCCGTGGACACCTACAACACCCTGACGTTCTACAACGGCAACACTCTGGTCGGCAGCATCACGGGCACCGATGTGGACACAGCGGCCAACGGCAATCAGGGCGCGACCGGTACGTTCTACGTCAACATCAATTCGTCCATGGCGTTCGACCGGGTCGTGGCGACCAGTTCCCAGTACGCATTCGAATTCGACAACGTCGCCTTCAACCCCACGCCTGTGGCAGTCCCGGAACCGGGCGTCTTGGGTCTGTTCGGGCTCGGCCTGCTGCTGGTCGGATCCGGCTACTGGCTGCAGCGGCGTCGGTTGACCTGAAAAGGCATCACCCGCTTTATTCGAAACGCCCCGGAATCCCGGGGCGTTTTCTTTGTCTGCAGAGGATGGGAAAGCGGATCATGCCGGCACGCCGTCACGATTTTGCCCGACTCGCTCCGTCCTTCGAGGGCTCGCATCCGTGGGGCAGGTCAAGCGATTGGCCTGACCGTCCCAGCCTCCCGATCCGGGTGTCGCGATTCCTTACAAATTTGGCACTTCGTTAAGAGCCGCGAAATCCATCAGTGAGCCTGCGCGACCACGCAAACACATGCGCCGTGGGTCGACCGGCAACCGAATCCGCGGATCCCTCAGGGCTTGATGAACCTGATCGTCATGCAGTCGGATTCGCCGATCGCCTGCATCTTTGCCTTTTCGCTTGGCGACGAGTCGTCAAGGGTCGGCGGCAACTTGAACACGCTGATATCGAGGGGATCGTTCGGATTCGCATTGATTTCGGATACGCCGGCCAACCGGAATCCGGCCTTGAGCCCGGCGTTGATCACGTAGTCTTCCGGGATGCGGTGGAACTCGTGTGCCACTTGCACCGCGTTGGCGTATGGCAACGCGCGATGGTCGGTGATGCCGAACACGCCGCCCGGTTTGAGGACGTTGTACGCTGCCTTGAAAATCGAGGCGAGCGCGGCGGGACTCACGTTCAGGAAATCGTGGACGTTGCGGAAGGTCAGCACCATGTTGGCCGAATCATCCGGACCCAGCTTGACCTGGTGCAGCGACGGCGCAAACGGAAGTCCGCGCTCGACGTGGCCATAAACGGCCGGATCTGCCGCGAGCTTTGCATCGAATACCTTGCCGCTGCGCACCGCGAACTTGCCCGCATCCGCCGGCACGGTCGGTTCGATCAGGTGCCCGTGCGCATACAGGAATGGCGCGAGGATTTCCGTGTACCAGCCGCCGCCCGCGTCGAGTTCGACCACCGTCCTGTCCGGACGGATGCCGAAGAACTCCAGCGTCTTGACCGGATGACGATACTTGTCGCGGGCCTTGTGCGCCGCCGAGCGCCAGTTGCCATTGACGGCGGCCTCGAGCCGTGTTGCCGTGCTGCCGGTGACGGGAATGGGCCCTGCTCCGGCGGCCTGGGGAACGGGGCGGCCCTGCGCGGTGGCGGTTGCCAACAACGCGCCGGCGACAAGGATGGCGAACATGCCGATGCGACGGAACATTGCCGGGACCCTCTTGCGCGAGAGGATTCCCATGCTACATCCGCCGCGGCGCTGTGGCGTCCACGCGTACCGCAAAACTTGTCGCCGTCAGCCGGATTGGCCGGAGACGGTGATGTCGCCGCCGCCCGCGGAAATCTCGCCGTGCCCTTGCGCGCTCCCGATATCGCCGGAGTAATGGTTGTCGCCCTTGGTCACGTGGGTTGCGTCCGGCAAATGCACTGAGACATCGCCGCCCCCCGAAGAAGCATCGAGGTGCATGGAGAGGTTTGCGACTTCCAGCACGGCGTCGC
>JBOHYT010000210.1:0-5150 GCA_050738055.1 Rhodanobacteraceae bacterium | reverse complement strand
GACTGCGTGCCCTTGCCCGAACCGGGAGCTCCGAGAAGAATCAGTCGCATGCTGTTCGTGTCTCCGCCTCGACGATAAAAAACGGCGGGCTACGCTACAGGTTTCGACCGAGACGCGTCAATGCACGGAGGCGTCTGCTATTCTTCCGGCACGCCGCGCCGGCACCAGCCGCGGCCCGGCGGCCATCGACAATTCAAGGGTATTTCACGATGAAAAAGAGCGCAGCGCGCAATGCTTTTTACGCGCAATCGGGCGGAGTTTCCGCTGTCATCAACGCCTCCGCCTGCGGAGTCATCGAAGCGGCGCGCAGGCATTCGAAGCATATCGGCAGGCTGTACGCCGGCCGGCACGGCATCATCGGCGCGCTCACCGAGGACCTCATCGACACGGGCAAGGAAAGCGCCGCGGCGATCCGCGCGCTGCGCCACACGCCCGGAGGCGCCTTTGGATCGGCGCGCTACAAGCTCAGGGGCCTCGACAAGAATCGCGCGGAATACGAGCGGCTGATCGAAGTGTTCCGCGCACACGACATCGGCTACTTCTTCTACAACGGTGGCAACGACTCGATGGACACCGCACACAAGGTGTCGCAGATTGGCGGTGAACTGGGCTACTCCATCGCCTGCGTCGGCGTACCGAAGACGGTCGACAACGACCTGCCGTTCACCGACCAGTGTCCCGGTTTCGGTTCGGTCGCGAAATATGTCGCGGTCTCGACGCTCGAAGCGGGGCTCGACGTCGCTTCGATGGCGCGCACCTCGACCAAAGTCTTCGTGCTGGAAGTCATGGGACGACATGCGGGCTGGATTGCGGCCGCCGCGGCACTCGCCGGCCACAAGGCCGGCGATCCGCCGCACATCATCCTGTTTCCGGAAATTCCGTTTGAGCAGGCGAAGTTTCTCGAGCGCGTGCAGCAATGCGTGACGGACTACGGCTACTGCGTCATCGTCGTATCGGAAGGCGCGCGCCACCCGGACGGCAAGTTCCTGGCCGAAGCGGGCACCAAGGACGCGTTCGGTCACACGCAGCTCGGCGGTGTCGGGCCGGTGGTCGCGGACCTGGTGCGCGCGAGTCTCGGCTACAAATTTCACTGGGCCGTTGCGGATTACCTGCAGCGTTCGGCCCGCCATATCGCCTCGAAGGTTGACGTCGAGCAGGCTTATGCCGTCGGCAAGGCGGCGGTCGAGCTCGCCATCAAGGGCCACAGCGCGATCATGCCGATGATCAAGCGCCTCTCCTCGAAGCCCTATCGCTGGAAGATCGATCACGTGCCGCTCGCCAAGGTGGCGAACGTCGAAAAGCACGTGCCACGCGACTACATCACGCCGGACGGCTTCGGCATCACGGCGGCCTGCCGCCGCTACCTCGAACCGCTCATCGCCGGCGAAGACTACCCGCCCTACCGCAACGGCCTCCCGGCCTATGCCGAGCTCAAGCTCGCAGCGGTCCGGAAGAAGTTGACGAACACGTTTGTGGTATAGTTCGCCGCCTTTTTTTGAGGGTGCCCAAGCGCTTGCAGGCGTTTGAAGCGATAGAAAAAGCACGGCGCCCCGGCAGCAACCAGTCGCAAAGTCGAACGGCCCTTCTCGAGGGGGAATGCTCATGTCAGCGGATCTTGCTCTGTGGCTCGCAGTTGGCGCGGGCGTCCTTGCCATCTTCTATGGCGTCGTCTCCGTGCGCTGGATCCTGGCGCAGCCCGCCGGCAATGCGCGCATGCTGGAAATCGCGGCCGCCATCCAGGTCGGCGCGCGCGCCTATCTCAACCGCCAGTACTCGGCCATCGCGATCGTCGGCATCCTGCTGCTGCTCGTCCTCGGCTTCTCCCTCGGGTGGCCGATGGCAGGCGGCTTCGCTGTCGGTGCGTTGCTCTCGGGCCTTGCCGGTTATATCGGCATGAATATCTCCGTGCGCGCGAACGTGCGCACGGCCCACGCCGCGAGCGTCGGCTTGAATCCTGCGCTCAAGGTCGCATTCCGCGGTGGCGCGATCACCGGCATGCTCGTGGTCGGCCTCGGCCTGCTCGGCGTGGCCGCCTACTTCATGGTGCTGCGCAAGTACATCGGTGACGAGGCGGCGCTGCATTCGCTCATCGCGCTCGCCTTTGGCGGCTCGCTCATTTCCATCTTCGCCCGACTCGGTGGCGGCATCTTCACGAAAGGCGCGGATGTCGGCGCGGATCTCGTCGGCAAGGTCGAAGCGGGAATTCCGGAAGACGACCCGCGTAACCCGGCGGTCATCGCCGACAACGTCGGCGACAACGTCGGCGACTGCGCGGGCATGGCGGCCGACCTGTTCGAGACCTACGCGGTCACCGTCGTCGCCACGATGCTGCTGGGCGGACTGACCTTCACCAACAACCCTGCGGCGGTCCTGTATCCGCTGCTGCTGGGTGCGGCTTCGATCATCGCCTCGGTGCTCGGCACCTTCGTGGTGCGGGTCAAGCAGGGCGGCTCGATCATGGGCGCGCTGTACCGCGGGGTGATCGTGTCGGGCATCCTTGCGGCCATCGCGTTCTGGTTCTGCACCAACGCGCTGTTCCCGGCCGGCCTCGGGGTGGGTGCCACCGCCATCAGCGCGGAACGGCTGTTCTTCTGCGCGCTGAATGGACTGGTCCTGACCGGCCTGATCGTGTGGATTACCGAGTACTACACCGGCACCGAACACAACCCGGTCAAACACATTGCCAAAGCCTCCACGACCGGCCACGGCACCAACATCATCGCGGGCCTCGGCATTTCGATGAAGGCCACGACCCTGCCCGCGCTGGCGCTGTGCGCCTCGATCTACCTGGCCTATTACTCCGGCGGCCTGTACGGCATCGCGATCGCGGTGACCGCCATGCTGTCGATGACCGGCATGATCGTGGCGCTCGATGCCTACGGCCCGATCACCGACAACGCAGGCGGCATCGCCGAGATGGCTGAATTGCCGGCGGAAGTCCGCGGGGTCACCGATCCGCTGGACGCCGTCGGCAACACCACCAAGGCCGTGACCAAGGGCTACGCGATCGGATCCGCGGTGCTGGCGGCGCTGGTGCTGTTCGCCGACTACACGCACCATCTGGAGGCGAGGTTCCACCAGACCTTCGCGTTCGACCTGTCCGACCACAAGGTCATCATCGGCCTGATCATCGGTGGCCTGGTTCCGTACCTGTTCAGCGCGATGGCGATGGAAGCCGTGGGCCGCGCCGCCGGATCGGTGGTCGAGGAAGTCCGCCGCCAGTTCCGCGAGATCAAGGGCATCATGGAGGGCACCGGCAAGCCGCAGTACGACAAGGCAGTCGATATGCTGACCAAGGCGGCCGTGAAGGAAATGGTCCTGCCCTCCTTGCTGCCGATCTTCGTGCCGATCGTGGTCGGCCTGTTTCTCGGCCCGCGGGCCCTCGGCGGCGTGCTGATCGGCACCATCGTCACCGGGCTGTTTGTCGCGATCTCGATGACCACCGGTGGGGGCGCGTGGGACAACGCCAAGAAGTACATCGAAGACGGCAACTTCGGCGGCAAGGGCTCCGAAGCCCACAAAGCTGCGGTGACCGGCGATACCGTCGGCGATCCCTACAAGGACACCGCCGGCCCGGCGATCAACCCGCTGATCAAGATCATCAACATCGTGGCGCTGCTGATCATTCCGCTGCTGATGGTGCACTGACCGATCGCTCGCCTGGCTGGCAACACGAGCCCCGCTCCGGCGGGGCTTTTCGTCCCGCCGACTTCACCACGCGCAGCGCACCGGGCACCACGACACGCTGTCGGCAATCCTGCGCGTTTGCGCCGTCACGAGGGGAACCCATGAAATCGTTCGCACTGTTGTTCGCATTCGGAGCTACGTTCGCCGCCATGGCCCACGCACAGGCACCCACTTCGCCCGCGGCCGCGGCCGATCAGCCAGCATCCAGCGACCCGTACTTGTGGCTCGAACCCAGCCACGACCCGCACGCGATGCAATGGGTGCACGCGCAGAACGCGATCACGGAAAAGGCGTTCATGGAATCGCCGGAGTTCGACAAGACGCGCGGCGAAATCCTCGCGGTGCTGGATTCCGAGGCACGGATTCCCTACGTGCACCGGATGGGTGATTACCTTTACAACTTCTGGCAGGACAAGACGCACCCGCGCGGCATCTGGCGTCGCACCACGCTGGCCGAGTACGAGAACGCCGATCCGAAGTGGGAAACGGTGCTGGACATCGACGCCCTCAACAAGACCGAGGACAAGAAGTGGGTGTTCAAGGGTGCGCAGTGCATGAAGCCCGAGTACGTGCGTTGCCTGGTATCGCTCTCGCCCGGTGGCGGTGACGCGGTCGAAGTGCGCGAGTTCGACCTGCCGTCGAAATCGTTCGTCAAGAATGGTTTCTTCCTCACCGTAGCGAAGACCGAGATCGGCTGGATCGATGCCAACCACGTGTACGTCGGCACCGACTTCGGACCGGGTTCGATGACGAAATCCAGCTATCCGCGCATCGTCAAGGAATGGACACGCGGCACGCCGCTGTCGTCGGCCAAACTGGTGTACGAAGGCAAGCCCGATGACCTTGCGGTCGGCGCGCAGCACGATCGCACGCCGGGTTTCGAGCGCGATTTCGTGTCGGTGCAGAAAGATTTCTTCCACGGCGACATGTACCTGCGCAAGAAGGGCAAGCTCGTCAAGGTCGACGTGCCGGAAGACGCCAACGCCGACGTGCATCGCCAATGGCTCGTGGTGCAGACGAAATCGCCATGGACCGTCGGCGGCAAGACCTGGCCTGCGGGCGCGTTGCTCGCCACGAATTTCGACGACTTCGTGGCCGGCAAGCGCGACTTCACCGCATTGTTCACGCCCGACGCGCACACCGCGCTCACGGGTTATTCGTGGACGCAGCACCACATCATCCTCGACGTGCTGGACGACGTGAAAAGCCGGCTCGACGTGCTGACGCCGCCGGCATCCGGCAACGGCGCGTGGGCGTACAAGGCGCTGCCGGGTGCGCCGAAGTTCAGCACCGTGGTAGTGGTCGACACCGTCCCCGTCCATTCCGACGAATACTGGCTCACCGTCACCGGTTTCCTCGATCCGCCGTCGCTGGAACGCGGCGTGCTGGGCAGCAAGCCCGCGAAAAAGATCAAGCAGGAGCCCGCGTTTTTCGACGCCTCGAAGTTCAAAGTCAGCCAGCAT
>JBOHYT010000209.1:0-5838 GCA_050738055.1 Rhodanobacteraceae bacterium | reverse complement strand
TTGCGCGCGTAGCATCGGCGTCCGATGTCACGACGTGCTGCGCGAAGACGATGCCGGTAAGCCGCTGCAGTCGCTGCAACAGTCGCGTGGCGGCGTCGTACACGCGCTGGCCCGGCTCGCCCGTCACCACGACATCGAAGCGAGCCGTCAGCGGCAAGCGGCCGTCGCGAAGCGCGATGTGCGCGGGCCACGGCATCAAGTCCAGATTCGAATCCTGCAACGCGATCGGCACGCCGTGGCTGGGCATCGGCGGCGAGGCGAGCGCCGGCGTGGACAGCGCCGGCAACAAGCCTGCCGCCAGCGCAAGAGTCATCAACACCCGTCGTACGACATTCATGGGTTGGTTACGACCTCCATAGTGGTGCTGTCTCTTGATCACAACGCGACCTCGTCGCATTCTGCCCACAAACCGTACCCAGCTTCACCGTCATCCCGGCGGACGCCGGGATCCATTTTGACGTTGCCGCATCACAGCGACCATGGATCCCGGCTTTCGCCGGGATGACAGTCAAGCTGAGAGGTGGCGCTGACTACTGCGAGGGCGGCGGATCGTCCTCCGCCTGGAGCTTCGCGCGCAACGCGCGGTAGTGCTCGAGGCGCGCCGTGAATTGCGTCTGGGCGTTCGCGAAGTCGGCGCGTCGCTGGGCGAGTGCGGCGCGCTCGCCGCTGACGGTCTGCCGCTGGTCGGCGATCCGCTTGTGGACGTACGGCGGGATCGGCTTGCCGGAGTGCTCGATGTCCGCCGCATGCGCCAGGAGTTCGGTGAGCGAATCCTCCTGGCTGTGCAAGTTGGTTTCCAGTGTCGCCATGTCGGTCTGGATCTGCTTCAACTGTGCCTGTTGCGACTGTTCGAGGTCGCGCGCGGTTGGATAGGCCGCCAGGATCTGCGCATCCTCCATCTTGCGCTGCTGCGCGTTGCGCCGAGTCATGGCTTCCCGCGCCGCGGTGGCCGCGGCGGCGCGGCGTTCAGCCGGGGTCAGCTCGCGCGAGACGTGGCGCACGACCATCCCGTTGTTGTTGACGATGTCGTAGCCGCCGGCCAGGGCCGAGGCGGGAATCGTGTCGCCGAAATGCACGACGCCCGACGCGTCCTTCCAGCGATAGTGGGTGGTTGGCGTGACATCCTGGCCCGCGAAGGCGGACACGGACAGGCCGACCACCGCGGTGGTCAACAGGGTCAGGACAAGGCGGCGCATCGCGGTCTCCGAAAGACAGCCCAGTATACGATCGGCATGCAAGAATCGGACCGCACTGGCTCAATCGGGGGCGGCGCCGTAGCGGTCGCGGTAGGCCGCGAGCCGATCGCGCTCCCCGGCGAGCCCGGTCCGGCCCCCCGCATAGTCCATCAAGTCGGCGAGGCTAATGATCGCGGCCACCGGCGCGCCGTGCTCGTCGGTGAGTTCCTGGGTCGCCGAGCGCGTGCCCTGCCCGCGTTCCTGCCGGTCCAGCGCAATCAGCACCCCGGCAATCTGGGCGCCGGCGCCCCGGATCAGCGCCAGCGATTCGCGCACGGCGGTTCCGGCGGTGATCACGTCGTCCACGATCAGGACCCGGCCGGCCAGGGCTGCGCCGACCAGCGTGCCGCCCTCGCCGTGATCCTTGCCCTCCTTGCGGTTGTACGCCCACGGCACGTCGCGGCCACGCCGCGCCAGCGCGATCGCGGTCGCCGCGGCCAGCGGAATGCCTTTGTAGGCAGGCCCGAACAGCATGTCGAAGGCGATCCCGGAATGCATCGCCGTGGCGGCGTAGGCCTCGCCGATCTCGGCGAGCGCGGCGCCGCTGTCGATCCTGCCCATGTTGAAGAAGTACGGGCTCTGGCGCCCCGATTTTAGGGTGAACTCGCCGAAGCGCAGCACGCCGCGCGCGAGCGCGAGGTCCAGGAAGGCGCGTTGGTGGGGAAGAAGCATCGGGACTCGGGACTCGGGACTCGGGACTCGAATGGTAGAGCGAACCGGAACTTTGGGCGGTAATCGACTCGAATTCGCTCGACCACCCGCAGCGGCCATCGCAGGATCGAAGCACACCCGGCAGCATCGGGGCATTTGCTTTACGCTTGCCGAGTCCCGAGTCCCGAGTCCCGAGTCCCGTGCGCATCATCTCCTTCAACGCCAACGGCATCCGTTCGGCTGCCCGCAAGGGCTTCTTCGACTGGCTGGCCGCGCAGCACGCCGACGTCACCTGCCTCCAGGAAACCAAGTCGCAGGAACACCAGCTCACCGACGCGATGTTCCGACCGGTCGCGCATCATTGCTTCTACCGAGACGCGGTGACGAAGAAGGGCTACAGCGGCGTCGCGATCTATGCCAAACGCGAGCCGGACGAGGTGCGGACGAAGATTGGCTGGAAGCCGCTCGACGACGAGGGGCGGTATGTGGAGGCGCGCTTCGGCAAGCTCTCGGTGGTGTCGCTGTACGTGCCGTCCGGGACCTCGGGCGAGGAACGCCAGGCGTTCAAGTTCGAGGCGATGAAAAAGCTCCGCAAGATCTTCGATGGCTGGCTCGCGAGCGGGCGCGAATACGTGCTGTGCGGCGACTGGAACATCGTGCGCAGCGCGCGCGACATCCGCAACTGGAAATCCAACCAGAAGAATTCCGGATGCCTGCCCCAAGAACGCGCGTGGTTGAACGCCCTGATCGCCGACGCGCACGGGGACGGTACGCCATCGCCGAAACACGGCTGGCTCGACAGTTTCCGCGTCGCGAAACCGGACGCCGAGGAATACACGTGGTGGTCGAACCGCGGCGCGGCACGCGCCAACAACGTCGGGTGGCGGATCGATTATCAGATCATCACGCCGGGCTTGCGCGAACGCGTGCGGGCGTGCTCGATCACGCCTGCACCGCGGTTTTCCGATCATGCGCCCTACGCGGTCGACTATGTCGACTGATCCGGGGGCGGTGGAATCGGCCAGCCCGGCGCGCGGACGCAACTGGCGCATCGTCAGCATCGGGCTGCTGGGGTTTTCATCGGGGCTGCCACTGGCGCTGTCCAATCCGACCCTGCAGGCGTGGTTCACCACCGCCGGGTTGAGCCTCAAGGACATCGGTTGGGTCACGCTCACCGGCAGCGCTTATGTGTTGAAACCGCTGTGGTCGCCATTGCTCGATCGTTTTCAACTGCCCTGGCTGGGCCGCCGGCGTGGCTGGATCGTGCTGATGCAGGCAATCTGCGGCGTTGCCCTGATCGCGATGAGTTTCAATACGCCTCGTGGAGCTGAGGTTGCATTGGTGTTCCTTGCGGTGCTGGTGGCGTTCTCTTCGGCGACCCAGGACATCGCCTACGACGCGCACCGAACCGACCTGTTGCGCCCGGAGGAACGCGGCTGGGGCATCGCGTTCATGCAAGGTGGCTACCGGATCGCCATGGTGGTGTCCGGTGCACTGGCACTGATCATCGCTCAGTACGCGGGCTGGGCTTTTACCTATCGCCTGATGGGTGTGCTGATGCTGGCGATGATGTTGGTGACGGCGGCGTCGCCCGATGCGCCCGACGAGGCGCCCGTGAAAAGTTTTGCCCAGGCTGTCATCGGCCCCTTCGCGGACTTCTTCCGGCGCCATGGATGGCTGGCGCTGGCGTGGCTGGCGCTGATGGTGTTGTACATGGTCAGCGACGCCTTCGCGCTGGCGTTGTGGACCACCTTCCTGTTGCGCGTGCCACATTTCACGTTGACCCAGGTGGGGGCGGTCAACAAGGTATTCAGCCTGGTCGCGGGGCTGGTTGGCGCGCTCGCCGGCGGCTGGGTGGTGACGAAGCTGCGCTTGTTCCCGGCACTGCTGGTACTCGGCATTTGCCAGGCACTGGCGAACCTCAGCTTCATGATGCTGGCGCACAGCGGTCCGGATGTGCGCTTGCTGGCCAGCGTGGTCAGTGCCGAGTGGTTCTTTGCCGGCATGGCGGGTACGGCGTTTGTGGTGCTGCTGACCGCGTTGTGCAACGTTCGCTTTTCCGCAACCCAGTATGCCCTGCTCTCGGCGTTGACAGCGGTAGGTCGGATCATCGCAGGGCCCATTTCCGCATGGGTGGTGCCGCGGATCGGCTGGTCGAACTTCTTTGTGCTTGCTGCGTTGTCGGCGATCCCGGGCCTGCTGCTGGTGATCGGTTTGCGCCGCCCGATCGCGCGTGTCGAGCGCGAGCGAGCGAGTTGATCGAGACGCGGCGGCCGCAGTATGTTCGGTGGTTGTCCGGCGGAGGTGGTCCGCTCTACGCATCGGTGCGGCGGTGCGGGACGGGTGCATACACACCGCCCAGCACCCGCGGTCCGCGTGCGCCGGTGACGCTCGGCAGGTTCCCGGGTTTCCCTTCGATCCGTGCGCGGGCGAGCCACGCGAAGCCGACAGCTTCGACGTAATCCGGATCGAGCTCGAGCGCTGTGGTGGTATCGACCGCCAGGTCCGGCAATGCCACGCGCAGCGCGTCCATCAGCGCGCCGTTGTGCACGCCGCCGCCGCACGCGTAGAGTTCCGACACCGCAGGCGCGTGCGCACGCAGCGCATTGGCGATGCTGCGCGCCGTCAATTGCAGCAGCGTCGCCTGCACGTCCGCAGCTTCCGCATCCGGAGGCAATTGCGCATGGGGCAATCGCGTACGGGGTAACCGCGCATCCAGCCAGTCGAGGTTGAAGACTTCGCGGCCGGTGCTCTTCGGCAGTGCCAGCGCGAAGTACGGGTCCTCGAGCAGGCGTGCCAGCAACCCGTCATCGACTTTACCGCTGCGCGCCCACACGCCGTCCTCGTCACGCGGCGTGCCGCGCACGCGCAGGGACCAGGCATCCAGCAGGCAATTCGCGGGACCCGTGTCGAAGCCGAGCACCGGCTGGCCCGGCACCAGTACCGTCAGGTTGGCGATGCCGCCGAGGTTCAATACCACGCGGGATGTCGCGGGATCCGCGAATGCCGCGGCGTGCAAGGCAGGCAGCAACGGTGCGCCCTGCCCTCCTGCGGCGATGTCCGCGCGGCGGAAGTCCGCCACCGTGGCAATCCCGGTGCGTTCGGCAATCACGTTGGGGTCGCCGAGCTGCAGCGTGAACGGGAACCGGCCTTCCGGCCGGTGGCACACGGTCTGGCCGTGCGAACCGATCGCGGTGACCTCGCGCGCGTCGGTGCCCGCTTCGCGCAACAGCGCCAGGGCCGCGTCGGCGAAACATTCGCCGATCTCGACATCCAGATGACCGAGACCGTCCAGGGTGACTTCCGCGCGGCTGCGCGCCAGCGCCAGTACCCGCGCGCGCAGATCGTCGGGGTAGGGAAACGTGTGTGCCGCGAGCACCAGCAGCTTCGGCGCGAAGCGCACCAGTGCCGCGTCGATGCCATCCGCGCTGGTGCCGGAAATCAGACCGAGGCACAGCGCTGAGGCGGGGACCGCCACGGACGATCAGTTGGTGGCGTCGGCGTCGCGGTTGCCGGCCACCCGCGCCAGGCGCTGGGTGGCGTTGTCGATCATCTGGATGCGGGCCACCATCGGCGCGGTCTGTTGCTTGAACTCGGCCATCAGTTTGCCGGACAGCGGTTGCGGCTTGGGCATCGTGACGGTCAGCGGGTTCTCCGGCTTGCCATCGACCATCACCTGGTAGTGCAAGTGCGGCCCGGTCGCGAAGCCGGTCTCGCCGACGTAGCCGATCACTTCGCCCTGGGTCACGTGGGAACCGACATGCAGCCCTTTCGCGAAGCGGGACATGTGACCGTATTCCGTGGTGTATTGGGGGGTGTTCTTGATCGCGATGAAGTTGCCGAAGCCGTGCACCCAGCCGCGCACCGTGATCACGCCGTTGCCTGCGGCGTGAATGGGCGTCCCGATCGGCGCCGCATAATCAATGCCCTTGTGCAGACGGGTGAAGCCCAG
>JBOHYT010000208.1:0-4637 GCA_050738055.1 Rhodanobacteraceae bacterium | reverse complement strand
CGAAATACGCCGGCCGCACGATCAAGCGGCTGGTGGTCAAGGGCGCGTTCCACGGCCGCACCGAGCGCCCGGCGCTGTATTCGGATTCCTCGCGCAAGGCCTACCAGGCGAACCTTGCCAGCTTCCGCGACGAACATTCGGTGATCGTGATCCCGCCCTACGACGTGGCCTCGCTGCGTCAGGCGTTCGACGAGTCCGAAAAGAACGGCTGGTTTTTCGAGGCGATGTTCCTCGAACCCGTGATGGGCGAAGGCGATCCGGGACGCGCGGTGACGCCGGAGTTCTATGCGGCCGCGCGCGAACTCACCGCGAAACACGATTCGCTGCTGCTGGTCGATTCGATCCAGGCAGGCCTGCGCGCGCACGGCATGCTGTCGATCGTCGACTACCCCGGCTTCGAAAAGTCGCCGGCGCCGGACATGGAGACCTATTCCAAGGCGTTGAACGGCGGGCAGTTCCCGCTGTCGGTGCTGGCCGCGAACGAACGCGCCGCCGGGCTGTACCGCAAGGGCATCTACGGCAACACCATGACCGCCAACCCGCGCGCGCTGGACATCGCGTGCGCAGTGATGGAGCAAATCACGCCGGAGCTGCGCGCCAACATCCGCGAACGCGGCGTGGAGCTCGTGAAGAAACTTTCCGCGATCAAGGACGAACTCGGCGGCCTGATCACCAAGGTGCAGGGCACCGGGCTGCTGCTGTCGTGCGAACTCGCGCCACAGTTCAAGTGCTTCGGCGCCGGATCGACCGAGGAATACCTGCGCGAGCGCGGCATCAACGTGATCCACGGCGGTGCCAATTCGCTGCGCTTCACCCCGCACTTCGCTATCAACGAAGCCGAGGTGGACCTGCTGGTAACCCATGTTCGCGACGCGCTGAAAAAAGGGCCGCGGCAACAGGTGGAGGCGTCGCGCGCAGCGGCTTGAGAGCCATTCAACCGCAGCGTGCGGCGGCTGGTGCCCCTGAAGAAACAAGGACTTACGATTTCTGTTTCTTGTGATCCGTAGGGCGGAACCCGCGAAGCGGTTTCCGCCGGATTCGCCTTTGGCGGAAGCGGCTGCGCCGATTCCGCCCTACTTAATTGTTTCTTGAGAAGCCAGAAAAGCATCTGTCCCGGATCAACGCGGATACACGCGGATTTACAGCAGTTGGATAGACTCGCGCCATCCATGGCGCTCGCCTTCGGCCGCCTTCGGCGTTCGCGTTTGCGATCCTGCAAACGCAGTCGGGTTCGGCCTGCGATGAAGCTGCAGTCCGCACCGGAATGACGAGAGAAGGACGCTGGCGGAGCATCAGGGAGAATGAGGTCGGGTAAGCCAAAGCTGTTCGCCCTATCCGCTCTTGTCCGCGTTGATCCGCGTCAAAATGCCTCTGCTCTTTCCGATACGCGATTTGATGCGCGTTGATCGGTGTCCACGCGGGTGCCGTTACCGCTTCGGCTGCAGGATCGTACCGGTGCAGCGCCGCGCGCCGCAGCGGCACACCCACAGCTTTTTCATCTTCGGCGTATGCGGGACGTCCAGCACGATGCCGTAGTTGTAGGTCAGTTCCTCGCCCGCGCGGATCGCCCGCCGGGTCTCGATCAACACCTTGTCGCGGCGCGCGCCGTCGATTTCCTCGATGTATGCCCGGCAGTTGGGCGCACAGGAATGGTTGATCCAGCGTGCGCTGTTGCCGCCCACGTTGGCATCGACGATGTACTTGTCGTTCAACGTGAACAGGAAAGTGTGGCCGGTATCGGCGCCGTCGTCGTACAGGCGGTCGGCCTGGGCGTGGGTCAGCAGACGACCCTTGTACTGGATCAGCACGGTGCGGGCGGGAATATCCGCGGCAGCGTACACGCCGTTGCCGTGGATGGGCGAACGGCGAACGGTCAAACGTCGGGTCATGTCGAATCCTTGACGGACAAACGCGTATGATGCCGTGTCGAAAGGCAATCGCACAAACGGAGGTTGCCATGACATTCCGCATCAAGCACGTCACCGAGCCGCTGACCAAGGAGGATAACGCGCGCATCCTCATCGACCGCCTGTGGCCACGCGGCCAGTCGAAAAAGAAGCTGCAGCTCACCGCGTGGGTGCGCGATGTCGCGCCCAGCACCGAACTGCGCAAGTGGTTCGGACACGACCCGGAGAAGTGGGAGGAATTCCGCGAGCGCTACCACGCGGAGTTGGACGCCAATCCGGAAGCCGTCGCGGAGCTGCAGGGCCTGCTGAAGGAACACCCCGACGCCACGCTGCTGTTTGCGGCGCACGACGAGAAGCACTGCAACGCCACGGCGCTCGCCGAATACCTGCGCAAGCACGCCGGGCGCACCCGCAGGAAGAGCGCGGCCTGACATGACGACCCGACGCGTCCTGCTCTGGTTGGGCCTGTCGCTCCTGCCGCTCGCGGCAGTGGCAGCGCAAGGCTTCAACCTCGCCAGCCGCTCGCTCACGCCCGGGGGCAGCATGCCACTCGGGGATGTCTATACCGAATGCGGCGGCGGCAACGTCTCGCCGCAGTTGATGTGGCACGACCCGCCGGCGGGAACCAAAAGCTACGCCATCACGATGTTCGACCCGGATGCCAAGGGCGGGTTCTGGCACTGGATCGCGTACAACATCTCGATCGGCGCGCACGGCCTGAACGCCGGCGCCGGCACGCCGCACAGCGGCAACGCGCCCGGCGACACCGTGCAACTGAAGAACGATTTCGGCAACACCGGTTATTCCGGGCCGTGCCCACCGGCCGGCAAGCCGCACCATTACGTGATCACCGTCTATGCGCTCGACGTTCCGAGCCTCGGCCTGCTCGCGCACTTCGACCGCAAGGCGGCGCTGGATGCGATCCGGCAGCACACCCTCGCGAAAGCCACGTTGACGGTCACATGGGGGCGTTGATCCCGCGCGGTTGCGCACGCCGCAACAGCCACACCCAGGCGATGCCGATTCCCCACGCCGCCAGCACGTCGCCCGGCCAGTGCACGCCGAGATAAACGCGACCGGCGCCGACCAGCAGCGCGAGCAGCAAAGCGACCGCAACCGCGAACCACCGGGTCAGGCGCTGTCCGCTGGCATCCGCGACCGCCAACGCGATCAGCAACCACACCACCGTCGCCATCAGCGTGTTGCCGCTCGGGAAACTCGCAGTGAAGGTGTAGGCCTCGTGCGGAATCAGGTGCGGCCGCGGGCGGCCGATCAGGTGTTTCAACACCGAGGCGATCACGAATGCACCGATCACGCCGCCCAGAAACCACCACGCTTGGCCGCGTTTCCCGGACAACCACAACACCCCGAGCGATGCGCCGATGAACACCACCAGCACGCCGATCCCGCCGAGCGCCGCGAAATCGCGGATTGTCTCCTGCAGCCACGCTGGACCCAGCAACTGCGAAGGATCCGCCGGATGTCGCATCGACAGCAGGATGTGGGCGCCCCATTGATGGGCGCGGCCCGACAGCAGGCCGGCACACCCGGCAGCGATCAGCACGATGGCCGGCAGCAGCGGCCATGCGTCGCGCCGAGCGTGGCGTGGCATAGTGGGAACTTCGGCGAGGTTGGCGGAAGCTTTCATGCGGAAAGGCAGGATCGAGGGCGACGATGGTGGTGGAGTGTAGCGATGCGCGGCCTCACCGTGTGGGCTTGCCTTGCGACATTGGCGTGCACCGTGGCGCCGACGGCAACAGCCGCGTCGCCGCCCACGATCTTCGCCGCGGCGAGCCTTGAGCCCGCACTCGATGAGTTGGCACACCAGGGCGCGCTCGGATCGCCCGCGCCGCGACTGGTGTATGCCGCAAGCTCCGCGCTGGCCCGCCAGGTCGAGGACGGCGCACCTGCCAGCCTGTTCATCTCGGCCGACGAGCGTTGGATGGACGACGCGGCGGCACACCACGCGATCGTGGCGTCCAGCCGGATCGATCTGCTCGGCAATGCGCTGGTCCTGGTCGCACCTTCCGATTCGCATGCGCACATTGACCTCGCGCACGGCGCGGCGCCGCTGGTCGCGATCCTCGGCCGCGGCGGACGGCTCGCGATCGCCCTGCCCGGTTCGGTGCCGGCCGGCATCTACGCAAAACAGTCGCTGACGAAACTCGGCACGTGGAACGCACTGGAACCACGCATGGCCATGACCCGCGACGTGCGCGCAGCGCTGGACCTGGTGGTGCTCGGGCAATGTCCGCTCGGCATCGTGTACCGCTCCGGCGCGGTTTCGGAACCACGCGTCCGGGTGCTGACGACGTTCCCTCCCGCCAGCCACAAGCCGATCGTATATCCGGCGGCGATCGTCACCGGCCACGACGATGCTGCGTCACGGGCGTTGTTGAAGGCCTTGCAATCGCCGCGCGCGCAGGCGGTATTCCGGCGCTGGGGTTTCGATGCGCCGCCACGCGAATGACATTGCAGATGCGTAATTGGATTATGTTTCATGACGTCATCCCGGCGAAAGCCGGGATCCATCTTGCTTTCCTTTCCGAACATGGATTCCGGCTTTCGCCGGAATGACGCCAAGGCGAGGCTCCCACATGCTGCTCACCCACGCCGAAACCGTCGCGCTGGCCTTGAGCTTCAAGGTCTCGCTGGTGGGCGTCGTGTGTTCGTTGCCGGTCGCGGTGGGCTGTGCCTGGTTGCTGGCGCGCACGCGCTTCTTCGGCAAGG
>JBOHYT010000207.1:0-5359 GCA_050738055.1 Rhodanobacteraceae bacterium | reverse complement strand
TCCGCGGCGGAGTCTTGCACTTGCACGCGATGCTGCCGGACGCGGGCCGTCCATGATCCAGCCCGCGGAATTCGCGCGCCGGCGGCGCGAACTGATGCGGATGGCCGGCGAGGACGCGGCGCTGGTGGTGGCGGCGGCACCGCGGCGGGTGCGCAATGCCGACGCCGAATGGCCGTACCGGCAGGATTCCGACTTCCACTATCTCTCGGGCTTCCCGGAACCCGACGCCGTACTCGCGTTGCTGCCCGGCCGCGCCAGCGGCGAGGTGGTGCTGTTCTGCCGTGAACGCGACCCCGAGCGCGAGCGCATCGACGGCGCGCGCATCGGTCCCGAATCGGCGACGGCGCGGTTCGGCGTCGACGATGCGTTTCCGGTCGAGGACATCGACGACATCCTGCCCGGCATGCTCGAGGGCCGTACTCGCCTGTACTGCCACTTCGGCCGCGAGAACGAGTTCGATGCCCAACTGCTGCGCTGGATGCGCAGGCTGCGGGCCTCGCGCGGCGGCGGCGTGGTGCCGCGCGAGTTCGTCGCATTGGGGCACCTGCTGCACGAATTGCGCCTGTACAAGTCCGTGGCGGAATTGCGCCTGATGCGAAGCGCCGCGCGAATCGCGGCCGACGCACAGCGAGCGGCGGTTCGTGCCGCGCGCCCCGGCGCCGCTGAATACGAGGTGGAAGCCGCGCTGCTGCATGCCCTGCGTGCGCACGGCGCGGTGCCCTCCTACTCGCCGATCATCGCCGGCGGGGCCAACGCCTGCGTGCTGCACTACACCGCCAACCGCGGGCGGCTCGAACGCGGCGACCTGCTGCTGATCGATGCCGGCGCCGAAGTCGAGTGCTATGCCTCGGACATCACCCGCACCTGGCCGGTGGGCGGCGGGTTCTCGCGCGAACAGCGCGCGCTCTACGAAGTGGTGCATGACGCGCAGCGCGCCGCGATCGACGAGGTGCGCGCCGGCCGCGCCTTCAGCGCCGCGCACGAAGCCGCGAGACGCGTGGTGGTGGAAGGTCTGTGCGCGCTGAAACTGCTGCGCGGCAGTCCCCGCAGCACGCTGAAGTCCGGTGATTACAAGCGGTTCTTCCCGCACAAGACCGGGCACTGGATCGGCCTCGACGTCCACGACGTCGGCGATTACCGCGTGGACGACGAACCACGCATGCTGGAAGCCGGCATGGTGGTAACGGTCGAGCCCGGCATCTACATCCCGCCCGACGACATTAGCGTGCCGGCAAAATGGCGCGGCATCGGCATCCGCATCGAGGATGATGTCGCGATCACCGCGCACGGCAGCGAAATACTGACTGCTGACCTGCCGAAGGACGTCGACGACGTGCAGGCGCTCTGCGGCGCCTGACGCAGCGTGTCGCGGGTCGAACGGCTGCCGAGTGGTGGTATGGTGCGGGCGCGGGGCTGCCGTCCAGCGCGCGCGGTCCGCCATATTCATCCTCGACCGGAGAACCCGCATGGCCGGCAGCAACTTCTTATGGACCAAGGCGTCGCCCTACCTGCTCAGCGTCCTGCGCGTCATCGTGGCGTTCCTGTTCATACAGCATGGTGGCAATAAGTTGCTGGGATTTCCTGGCCACGACCATCTCGAATTGATTTCGTCGCACAACCTGTTGACCCTGACGCCGGGGCTGGCGGGCATCCTGGAACTGGGTGGTGGATTCCTCGTGTTGATCGGGCTGTTCACGCGGCCGATTGCGTTCGTCCTGTCCGGCGAAATGGCTTTCGCCTATTTCATGGTTGATGTACATGGAGGAGGATGGCCCCTGCATCTTCTTGGCGGGATGTCGGTCGCGTTCTGCTTCGCGTTCCTGTACCTGTCGGCCGCGGGTCCGGGTCCGTGGAGCATCGACCGTGCGCTGCGGCACGCGTGACGACCCTTCAGGGTATCCGCGGGCGCCACCACCCTTGGATGTAGGAGCGGCGGAAGCCGCGATCCGTGCCTCGCGGAAGCAGCATCGCCGCACTGCGGGCCGGCCTTTCCCGCGCTCCCGCAGGTTCGTCCGCCATCCCGCAAGGAGAACAACCGTGCATCACAGTCGCCTCAGCAGCATCATCATCGATTGCAGGACCGATGACCTGGCCGAAGCCGCGCGATTCTGGTCCGCGGCACTGGCCAGGCCGGCAAGGGAGCGCAACGATCCCGCCGCCGGTGACAACTCCGTGCCCCTCGAAACCCATGACGACGAGCCGGTCATCGAAATTCAGAAGGTCGAGCACGCAAGCCGCGTGCACCTCGACATCGAAAGCGACGACATCGAGGCCGAGGTTCGGCGACTGGAAGCACTCGGCGCGAAACGCATCGCCGCGATCAAGACTTGGGTGGTGATGGAAGCGCCGACCGGGCAGCGCTTTTGCGTGATCCGCCCGCAGCGTGACGGAAAAGTGGGGCCGCACGCGAACGAGTGGCCGTGACGGGCGGCCTTGCGCCGGCCCGCATGCAGGAAGGCGGCCCTGACGCGCTGACCTGCGTCAAAATCGCGAGTCCGTTGCCGGTGCGATAATGCCGCGGTTGTCGCTGCAAGCCGCGCCGCCGGTGGAGGTTCCGCGTCGTGAACGAGGCCGTGTTTCTCTCCCGCCTGCAGTTTGGCTGGGTCATGTCGTTCCACATCCTGTTCCCGGCCTTCACGATCGGGCTGGCGAGCTGGATCGTGTTTCTGGAAGCGTGGTGGCTGAAGACGCGCAGCGACCACGTCCGCGACCTCGTGTTCTTCTGGATGAAGATCTTCGCCGTGTCGTTCGGCGTCGGCGTGGTGTCCGGCATCGTGATGAGCTTCCAGTTCGGGACCAACTGGGCGCGTTTCTCGGCCGAGGCTGGCAACGTGATCGGGCCGCTGTTGAATTACGAGGTGCTGACGGCGTTCTTCGTGGAGGCCTCGTTCCTCGGCATCATGCTGTTCGGCTGGGACCGCGTCGGCCACAAGACCCACTTCGCGTGTACCTGCATGGTCGCGGCCGGCACCCTCGCTTCGACGTTCTGGATCATGTCGGCCAACAGCTGGATGCAGACGCCGGCCGGATACACGTTGAAGGACGGCGTGTTCTACCCGGCCAACTGGTGGGACGTCGTCTTCAATCCGTCGTTTCCGATCCGTCTGGTGCACATGGCGCTGGCCGCGTTCCTGACCACTGCGTTCATGGTTGGCGGGATTTCCGCCTGGTACCTGTTGCGCAATCGCTTCGTCGAGAAGGCGCGCTTCTGCTTCAAGTGCGCGCTGGTGTTCGTCGCGATCGTCGCACCGCTGCAGATCATCGCGGGCGACCAGAACGGCGACGAGGTCCGGCGCGACCAGCCCGCGAAACTGGCCGCGCTCGAGGGCATCTGGAACAGCGGCAAGAACGTGCCGTGGACGGTGTTCGCGATTCCGAACGAGCAGACCGAGAGCAACGACTACGCACTGGACATCCCGCACGGCGGCAGCCTGATCCTCACCCATTCGTGGAGCGGCGCGGTGCAGGGCCTGAAAAGCTTTCCGCGCGATGACCGCCCGCCGGTCGCGATTCCGTTCTATTCGTTCCGGATCATGGTGGCACTCGGCGTGCTGATGTTGCTGATCGCGTGGTATGGCTTGTGGAAATGGCGCCGCGGCACGTTGCTGACGTCGCGGTGGTATCAACGTGCATGGATCTGGATGATGCCATCCGGCTTCATCGCGCTTCTGTGCGGGTGGTACGTTGCCGAAGTCGGGCGCCAGCCGTGGGTGGTGTATGGCCTGCTGCGCACCGCCAAGGCGGTGAGCCCGGTGCCGGCCGGCAGCGTCCTTACCTCGCTGATCGTGTACGTGCTGGTATACATCTCGCTGTTCGGCTTCGTCGGCTGGTATCTGCTCAAAATGCTGCGGGTGGGGCCGGTCAAGGCGCCCGAGCGCAAGCGCGCGGCGCCGACGGCATCGCGGCCGTTGTCGCTGGCGGACGAGGAGATGGGGGAACGGCCGTGACGCTCGCCAACACCTTGCCGGTCGTCTGGTACTTCATCATCGGCTTCGCGGTGATGATGTACGTGCTGCTCGATGGTTTCGTGCTCGGCATCGGCATCCTGACGCCGTTCGCCGACGACGACAAGCAGCGCGACCACATGATGAACACCGCCGCGCCGATCTGGGACGGCAACGAAACCTGGCTGGTGATGGGCGGCGCCGGCCTGATGGCGGCGTTCCCGAAAGCCTATGCGGTGGTGCTCTCGACGCTGTACCTGCCGATCCTGTTCATGCTGGTCGCGCTGATCTCGCGCGGGGTTTCGTTCGAGTTCCGCTTCAAGGCCGCGAAGTCGCGCGTGGTGTGGGGCTTCGCGTTCGCGGCCGGCTCGATCGTGTGCGCGTTCATGCAGGGCCTGATCCTCGGCGCGTTGGTCGAGGGCATGCCGCTGACTGGTGGCAAGTACGTCCACAACGCCGCGTTCGCGTGGTTCAGTCCGTTCTCGGTCTTGACCGGCGTCGCGGTGGTGTTCGGCTACGCGCTGCTCGGCGCGACGTGGCTGATCCTGAAAACCGACGGCCGCGTGCAGCGCATCGCGTTCGACCTGACGCGCCCGCTGATGCTGGCGGTGATCGCGTTCATGCTGCTGGTGAGCGCGTGGCTGCCGTTCCTCGATTCCAACATCATGGCGCGCTGGTTCGCGTGGCCGAACTTCCTGTACCTGTGTCCGGTGCCGATCCTCACGATCCTCGACGCCGCGGCGCTGTGGATCGCGGTCGTCAAGAACCGCGAGGTCGCGCCGTTCGTGCTGTCGCTGTGCTTCTTCGTGCTCGGCTTCGTCGGCCTTATTGTCGGCATCTGGCCCAACATCGTGCCGCCGTCGCTGACGATTTGGCAGGCCGCCTCGCCCGTGCAATCGCAGGGCTTCGTGCTGGTAGGCGTGATCATCATGATTCCCGCGGTGCTCGCCTACACCGCGTATTCGTATCGCATCTTCCGCGGCAAGGTTTCGGCGGGCGAAGGGTATTACTGACCACCATCCGCCCGTACTTCAGTTGCCGCTGAAGCTTCGGCGCCCGGGCGCGCTTGGGGCTGCCTGGTCCCCGGTGCAATGCCGATCGGTTTCTGGGTGAAGTCGTTTTCAGTGCTGGCAGGTCTACCGGGGCGCCGGTTGGCTGGCTGACCACTTGAAACGTGCGAGACAGTTTCAGCGCCGCGGGCGGAGCTGGACGCAAGGAGCAAGGAGAGGCTAAATTATCACCAGGTATTACTGAGCGATAAGGTCTGCCATGGCAACATCTCTCAAGATCGACGACGCGTTGAAAGATCGTGTCCAGCGCCTCGCCAGCCAGCGTCGTCGCTCGCCGCACTGGATCATGCTCGAAGCCATCCAGGAATACGTCGAGCGCGAGGAAGCCCGCGAGAGCTTCAAGCA
>JBOHYT010000206.1:0-23447 GCA_050738055.1 Rhodanobacteraceae bacterium | reverse complement strand
GTATTGAGGGTCACGATCATGCTCCGAGCATGACCGTTCAGGCCCATTTGTCGTTGGAATCACGTCGCCCCTTCCAGGCTCATGTGTCATTGGAAGAGGCTATCCGTGCAAATCCGTGGTAAAAAAGCTCTTGAGAAACAAATTCCGCAAGTTCTTGTTTCTTCGCGAACGCCCGCCCCGGCACGGGGTTGAGAAGCTGATTAGCCAACCGACCGGCGTGCCGGTAGACGTCCGAAAAGGAACAAAAATTATCGTTTACAATCAATCGGTTAATTTCTGTTCCTTGAGAGCGTTATATGTCAGCAAGCGCTTTTTAGCTCGTCATTCCGGGGCGCCTGCGGCTTCATCGCAGGCGAACCCGGAATCGATGTTGCTGTCTCGTAAAGATCACAATGGATTGACTCGTGCCATCCTTGGCGCTCGCGCTACGCGCCGCCTGCGGCGTTCGCGTTTGCAATCCTGCAAACGCAGTCGGGTTCCGCCCGCAAACAGCGCGGGCGGCCCCGGAATGACGACATCTTTGTTGACATACGACGCCAATCAGGATTGATGATTCGAAGCAGCTGTTGCGGAAAGTCAGGCGATGGATGGCCGTTCTGGTCTTCCCCGATCGCGACGGACGTGGTCGTGTCAAAACGCGTTCCAACGCAGCGATCACGGACGATCGCACTAATTTGCCGGGGCAACGATGTACTGCTCGATCTTGCCGTCCGGCAGGATATAAGTGGTGACCGCGAGTTTCTGCTTCGGGAAGGTCACGAGGTAGCCGCGCATCTGCATGCCACCGCGCTTGCGCGCACCGCGGATTTCGAACGATTGCGGCTTGCCGAGCGGCGCAAGGCTGGTCCGGTAATCGTGCACCGCGGTCGCGTCGAAATAGCTGTTGGCATCCGCGGTGAACAGGCTGCGGTCGATCTTGCCGTACTGCAGGTTCGCGAAGATTGCCTTGGCCTGGGCCAGCGCCCTGGCGGCCGCCGGGTCCTGCACGTTGAACAGTGCCTTGGCGATGCCCATGCCGGTGGTGCGGAAGGTATCGACGGCATCCTGGTTGGTCAGCACCACCACCGCGGCGTGGTCGTCCGGAAACACGTAATTGCCCGCGGTGAAACCCATGACCTCGCCATCGTGGGCAATCATCCGGTGGCCGTCCATGCGGCCGACGGCCACGCCCAGGCCATAGTTGGTGCCGAGTCCGTTATTCAACACCACCTCGGTTTCCATTTCCTTCCAGGACGCGGGTTGCAACAGCTTGTCGCCGATCATCGCGACATCCCATTTCGCGAGGTCGCTGGCGGTCAGCGCGAGTTCCCCCGCGCCGAACATCCAGTCCACGCCCTCCTTCTCGGAAAGGTGCAACGGCCCGAGTGCATAACGCGAATAGCCACGCGCGTCGGTCGCCGGCAGCGCGTGCAGGTTGGTGTCGTATTCGTTGGTGACGCCGAGCGGCGTGAACACGTTCTTCTCGAGGAACTCGAACGGCGTCTGGCCGGTGAGCTTCTTGACGATCGATCCCGCGATCACGTAGTTGGTGTTGCTGTATTGCCATTGCGTACCGGGCGGGAAATCCAGCGGCATTTTGCCCCACTTGTCCATGATCGCCTGCGGCGTGGTCGGCAACTTCATCGGCGGCATCAGGTAATCCTGCGGCCAGTAGTCCTGGTAGCCGGAGGTGTGCGACAGGATCTGGCGGATCGTGATGTGATCGGCATCGGTGAGTTCCGGGAAGTACTTCGCAACCTTGTCACCCAGCGATAGCTTCCCGCGCTGCTGCAGGATCAGGATCGCCGCCACGGTGAACTGCTTGCTGATCGAGCCGATGCTGTAGCGCATACCCGGTGTCGCGGCGGTTTTCGGCTGCAGCCGCGCATCGCCATAGGCGTGGAGGTAGGCGAGCTTGCCGTCCTGCACCACCGCGATCGATGCGCTCGGCACGCCGCTCTGCTTCAATGCGTCGTTGACGATCTTGTCGACCTTCGCCTGCAACGACGCGGGCAACGCGGCATCGGCCCACGAGGCCGGTACGCAGAACAGCAATGCGGCAAGCACAGCCAGCCACGGGAAAACCATGCGACGACGCATCGGCGGATCTCCTGCACGCGGAACGGAAGCCGCAACGATAGCACCAGCGACGCCGCAACAATGCGTCGCGGCTGCCGCCGCTCCTACAGGGGCTGCGGTGGCGGCAACGATTCGGCGGATTCGGCGGCGCGGGCATCCGCGTGGTGGTCCTGGCCCAGCACCAGGTACATCGCCGGCACCACGAACAGCGTGAACAGCGTGCCGATCGAGATGCCGGTGAAGATCACCAGGCCAATGCTGTGGCGGCCCGCGGCGCCCGCGCCGCTGGCGATCACCAGCGGGATCACGCCGAGCACCATCGCGAAGGTGGTCATCAGGATCGGCCGCAGGCGCACCGCCGCGGCTTCCTCGATCGCGTCGCGCTTGCTGAAGCCGTGCAGGCGCTGCGCGTCGTTGGCGAACTGCACCATCAGGATGCCGTGCTTGCTGATCAGACCGATCAGCGTGACCAGCCCGACCTCGGTGTAGATATTGAGCGTGGACAGCCCGAGGTTGATGAACAGCAACGCGCCGAAGGTCGCCATCGGCACCGACACCAGGATCACGATCGGGTCGCGGAAACTTTCGAACTGCGCGGACAACGCGAGGAACACGATGATGATCGCGAACAGCATCGTGACCAGGAAGCCGCCGGATTCGTGCATGAACTGGCGCGACTCGCCCGAGTAGTCGGCGGTGTAGCCCGTCGGCGCGACCTGCTGCAGCGTGGTCCGCAGGAACGTGAGCGCCTGGCCGAGCGACACGCTCGGGGTGATCACGCCCATGATCGTCGCCGAATTCAATTGCTGGAAGTGGTCGATGGATTCCGGCACGG
Source organism: Rhodanobacteraceae bacterium (assembly GCA_050738055.1). Lineage (GTDB taxonomy): Bacteria > Pseudomonadota > Gammaproteobacteria > Xanthomonadales > Rhodanobacteraceae > 66-474. The sequence continues at coordinate 20,554 of JBOHYT010000206.1, read as the reverse complement.
TCTGGTAGGTCAGGTGCGCGACGGTCGAGGCCGGAATCATCTGTCCGCCGGAAGTCTTGCCGCCGGAAGTCTTGCCGCCGGAAGTCTTGATGTAGTAGTTGTCGAGCTGTGACGGATTCAGCCGATCGGCCTGCGCGACCTGCGAAATCACCCGGTAGGCGCGCCCGGAGATCGAGAAGTAGTTGACGTAGTTGCCGCCGAGCGCCGCCGACAACGCCGCACCGACGTCTTTCTGGGTCAGGCCCAGCGCGGCCACCTTGTCGCTATCCAGCGTCACGGTCGCCTGCGGCTGGTCGATCTTGAGGTCGGTATCGACATAGAAGAACATGCCGGAAGCCCGGGCCTTGGCGAGCACCTGCTGCGCGACATCGTTGAGGTTCTGGAACGGCTGGGTGGTCTTGATCACGAATTGCACCGGCAGGCCGCCGCCCGAACCCGGCAGCGATGGAAACTGGAACACGGCTTCGCGCGCACCCGCGATGTCGTTGAGCTTCTTTTGCACCGCCTGCTGGATCTGGTTGGCGCTTTGGCTGCGCTGGTCCCACGGCTTCAGCAGGATGCCGGCGATGCCGCTGTTGATGCCCTGCGAGCCGTCGACCTGGAAGATGTGGGCGTAACCGGGGATCGATTTTGCGATATCGAAGACCTGCTTCGAATACAGCGCCATCTGGTTGATGGTCGCGTTGGGCGCGCCCTGGGTCTGCGCCAGCACGATGCCCTGATCCTCCTGCGGCGCGAGTTCCGACTGCGAGGTCTTGAACAGGTACACATTGCCGGCGAGGATCAGCGCACCGAACACCACCGCCACGATCCAGGTATCGAGCGAAGAGTGCAGCATTCGACGGTAGCGGTCGCGGACAGCATCGGCCACGCGATCGATGCGCTTGACCAACGGCTTCTGGTGGTCCGACTCGCGCAGCGAACGCGAGCACATCATCGGCGAAAGCGTCAGCGCGATGATCGCCGAGATCACCACGGCGCCGGCCAGCGTGAACGCGAACTCGGTGAACAGCGCTCCGGTCAGGCCGCCCTGGAATCCGACCGGGATGTACACCGCAACCAGCACGGCGGCCATCGCCAGGATTGGTCCGGCGAGCTCGCGCGCCGCCAGGATCGACGCCTGCAACGGTGGCTGTCCCTCCTTCATGTGGCGGTCGACGTTCTCGACCACGATGATCGCATCGTCGACCACGAGGCCAATCGCCAGCACCAATGCAAGCAGGGTCAGCAGGTTGATCGAGTACCCGAGGACCAGCATCACCAGGAATGCGCCGATCAACGACAACGGCATCGCGACCAGCGGGATCAGCAGCGACCGGAGCGTACCCAGGAACAGGAAGATCACCACTGCGACGATCAGCAGCGTTTCGACCAGCGTCTGCACGACTTCGTGGATCGAGGTGCGGATGTAATCGGTCGCGTCGAACACGATCCGCGAGGTCATGCCGGTGGGCATTTGCGACTGGATCGAAGGGAACACCTTGCGCACGCCGGTGATCACGTCCAGCACATTGGCGTCGGGCGCGGCCTTGATGCCGATGAACACCGAGCGCTTGCCGTCGAAGGCGACGTTGAAGTCGTAGTTCTCGGCGCCCAGCGTGACCCGCGCCACGTCGCTCAGCCGGACGATGTTGTTGCCGTCCGCCTTGACCACCAGGTTCTTGAACTGGTCCGCGGTGTGCAGGTCGGTGGCGGCGGTCAGCGCCACGCTGACCATCTGGCCCTTGGTGTTGCCGATCGCGGAAAGATAATTGTTCGCAGCCAGCGCGTTGTTGACGTCGGTCGCGGTGATGCCGTGCGCGGCCATCTTCAGCGGATCGAGCCAGGCGCGCATCGCGAAGGTGCGCCCGCCCATGATCTGCGCGCTCTGCACGCCGGGCACCGCGTTCAACTGCGGCTGCACCACGCGCGTGAGGTAATCGGTGATCTGGTTGGCCGGCAGCGTGTTCGAATAGAACCCGAGATAGAGCGAGGCGACCTGTTCGCCGGTTTGCAGGCTGATCACCGGCTGCTGTGCGGCTTGCGGCAACTGGTTCTTGACCGAATTGACCAGCGCGCTGATCTCGGTGAGCGCCTTGTTGCCGTCGTAGTTGAGGCGCAGGGTCGCGGTGATCATCGACACGCCGGGGGTCGACGACGAGGAAAGATAATCGATGCCCTGCGCCTGCGAGATCGCCTGCTCGAGCGGCTGGGTGATGAAACCCGCCATCGTCTGCGCGTCGGCGCCGAAGTACACCGTCTGCACGGTGATCGTCGCGCTCTCGGTCTTCGGATACTGCCGGATCGGCAACGACGTCACGGCACGCAGGCCCAGCACCAGGATCAGCAGGCTGACCGTGGCGGCGAGCACCGGGCGTTTGATGAAGAGGTCGGTGAATTTCATCGGGTCGCTCTACGCAAGGGCATCATTTGACGGTAGGAGGGACGGACGGCCCGACTCGGTGCGGCCTCCGATCGCGGCTTGCGGTCGCGGCTTCCGCCGCTCCTACTGCTCGATCGGATGCGGATTCGGATTGAACGCGGGCTGTACTTTGTTGTTGATGTCGACCGGCGTGCCGCTCCTGAGCTTCATCTGGCCGCTGGTGACGATCACGTCGCCCGGCTGGATGCCGGACAGGATCGCGACCTGGTCGCCGCGCGTCGGACCGGTCGTGACGATCACCTGCTGCACGTAATGCGAAGCGCCGCCCTTGTCGCCTTCCGGCTGCGTGCCGGCGGACGTCTCCGGACCCTTCTTGGCGGACGACGCCGGATCGCCACTCTGGTCCTGCGCCGGCGGCTGGCCCTCGTGCACCACGAACACGGTGTCGCCGTAGGGCGCGTAGGCGACGGCGGTCTGCGGCAGCGTCAGGTAACGCTGTTCGTGGCCGGCGTTGACGGCGACCTTGGTGAACATCCCCGGCACCAGGCGCTTGTCGGGATTGGCGACGGTTGCCTCGACGCCCACGTTGCGGGTCGCAAGATCGACCTTGGGGTCCGTCGCCGTGACTTCGCCCTTGAAGGACTGGTCGGGAAGTGCATCGAGGCTCACTTCGACCTTGCCGCCGGGTTGCATCCGGTCGAGCGACGATTGCGGTACGGTGAAATCGACGTACACCGGGTCGAGCTGCTGCAGCGTCGCGACGGCAGTACCGACGTTGACGTACTGGCCGGGGTTGACCGTGATGATGCCGAGCCGCCCGGCGAACGGTGCGCGCAGGGTCTTCTTGTCGACCAGTGCCTGCTGCGCGGCGACGTTGGCCTTGGCGCTCTGGAGGTTCGCCATGTCGGTGTCGTACTGCGCCTTGCTGATCGCCTGCACCGCGAGCTGCTGCTTCGCACGCGTGGCGGTCAGTTGGGCGAGCTGCCCGGTGGCACTGAGCGAGGCCAGCGCGGCGCGGTCCTGGTCGTCGACGAGCTTCATCAGGATCTGGCCCTTTTGCACATCGGCGCCCGATTTCACGTCGACGCGCTCGACCAGTCCTGCGACGTCGAACGCCAGGTCGGTGCCGTGCACGGCGCGCACGTTGCCGAACGCCTCGACGTGCGGCTGCCAATCCTGATACTCCGCGACCATGGTGCTGACCGTCTGCGGAGGGTTGGCCATGGACGCCATGGCCTCGCCGATCTTCACGCCAATGAATGCGTGTAAACCGACCAGCAGCGCGAACAGCGCCACCACCGCCACGACCACGATGATCAGTCGCTTGCGGAGTTTGGGGCGAGCGGAGGATTCGTTTGCGTTCATTTGGTTCAATGCTTCGGTGTGTGGTTGGCTTCGGAGACTTGCGCTCCGTCTTGCCACCCGCCCCCCAGCGCCGCGTACAGCGCGGCGGTATCGGCGAGGCGTGCGGCGCGCGCCTGGATCAGCGCGATGCGTGCCTGCTGGTAGCTCTGCTCGGCGGACAACAAATTCAGGTACCCGACCGCGCCGACGCGATACTGGCTGCGGGTCAGCGACAGCAACTTCGACGCATCGTGCTCGGCGCTGCCCAGCGCGCGCAGCGACTCGGCGCCGTATTCGAGCGCCTGCAGCGAGTCGGCCACGTTCTGGAATGCCGTCAACACCACTTGCTGCCAGTTCGCCAGCGCCTGGTCCATGCCGGCTTCCGCGGCGCGCTTCTTGTGCACCAATTCGCCGCCGTGGAACAGCGGCTGCAGGAGGTTCAGTCCGACCGACCATGCGCCAGCGCCGGCGCTGAACAGGTCGCCGCTTTTCAGCGCGGCCGAGCCGGCCGTTCCCGACAGCGTGATCTGCGGCAGCAGGTTGGCGGTCGCGACGCCGACGCCCGCGGTGGCCGCGTGCAATTGTGCGGCCGCGGCGCGGATGTCCGGCCGCTGCGCAACCATGGTCGAGGGCAGGCTGACCGGAATGTCGGTCGGCAGCGTCACCCCGGCGAGCGTGACCGGCTTGAGATCGAGCTGCGCGGGCGTCACGCCGAGATACGTCGCGAGCTGGTTCTGGGTCGCCGCGAGTTGCTGGCGCAAGCTCGGCAGCGCGACCGATGCCGTGGCCAACTGGGTACGCACCGCCAACGTGTCGGTCAGCGACTTGGCGCCGATCGCCTGCTGCTTCTCGGCAATGTCGAGTTCCTTCCTGAGCGAACCGACGATCTGCTCGGTGGCGTGCACCTGCTCGCGCAGCGATGCCTCCTGCAGCGAGGCGGTGACCACGTTCGCCGCGAGCGTGAGATACGTCGCATCCAGTTGCGCGCGCTGGTAATCGTCCTGCGCCTGTTGCGCCTCGATGCCGCGACGCACGCCGCCGAACAGGTCGAATACATAACCGACGCTGACGCCGGCGTTGTAGATCGTGAACGGCCGCGAGCCCGGCGCACCCGCGACGGATCCCGTGCCCTGCGTGCCGATGGCGTTGCCGCGGTTCGCGCCGGCGGAGGCGTCGAGCGAAGGGAACAGACTGCCGCCGGCGGCCCTCGCATTCTCCTGGGCCTGTCGTAGCGCCGCCTGCGCCGAGGCGATGGTCGGGCTGTGCGCGAACGCGGCTTCGACGCGACGATCCAGTTCGGCATTGTCGAACGTGGTCCACCAGCGTTCGGGTACATTGCGGCCCTCGAGGAATCGCTGCGCGTCACCACCCGGCGTCGCGGCCGACACGGTGGCCGCGGGCAACGCCGCAGGCGTGAAGCGATCGACCGCGGGTGGCGCGGGCTCGCGGAAATTCGGACCCACGGCGCAGCCGGACAGCGCGAGCGCGACCAGCATCACGGAGACCTGCCAGGGGGCAGGCTTGCATTGGCAACGGCGGAGTGTCATTCAGGACCGGGAGTGGAATTCGGGGCGAACTGAAGGCGCAACAGACGGGTTCTAATAAATGAACCGCGCGGTATTGTATTTGTGCGATGCATATTGTCAAGCGACGCAACGCCGGATGTAAGCGCCGGACGTCACGACTTTTCGGGTGACACCTGTCAGGCTTTCACGGGTACGACGAACCAGCCGCCGGCCATTCGACATCGAACGCGCGACTGTAGGAGGGCCGGAAGGCCCGATCCCCTGTTGATCAGGCGCGCGACCCTGTAGGAGGGCCGGAAGGCCCGACCGCGATTTCGAAATCGCGATATTTTTGCGGCACGGTCGCGGCTTCCGCCGCTCCTACAAGCCGCTCCTACTCAGCGATGCGGCTCGGCCAGGTACTCGCGGCTTTGCATCTCGATCAGGCGGCTGATCGTACGCGCGAATTCCGCGCGCAGCCGCCGGCCGTCATACAGGTCGACCACCGGCACCTGCGCGGTCACGGCGAGCTTCACGCGCCGGTCGTACAGTTCGTCGACCAGGTGCACGAAGCGTTGCGCGGCGTCTTCGTTGAATGGCGTGAACTGGGGCACGCGCGAGATCAGGATCGCGGAATAGCTTCGCGCCAGTGCGATGTAATCGGCCGAACCGTACGGCCCGTCGCACAGCGCCGCGAAGTCGAACCACGCGGCGCGCGCGCAGGCCCGGCGCACGCAAAGGCTGCGATCGTTGACGCGCAACTCGCCCCGCTCCTGGATCGGCGCTTCCGACAGCCGTTCGAACAACCGCGCCAGCGCCGCCTCGGCATGCGCGTTGTCCGGCGTCAGGTACACCGGCGCGCGGGACAACGCGCGCAACCGCCAGTCGTGCGGCGACGCGAGTTCCAGCACCTCGCACCGCCGTTCGATCAAGGCGATCGCGGGCACGAAGCGCTCGCGCTGCAGGCCGTCACGGTACAACGCGGATGGTGGTGTGTTGGACGTCGCGACCAGTGCGACGCCGCATCCAGACAGCGCCCGCAGCAGACCATACAGGATCATCGCATCGCCGATGTCGGTCACCATGAACTCGTCGACGCACAGCACCCGCGCCTGCGCGGCGAGGTCGTTCGCCACTCGTGGCAACGGATCGCGCACGTCACCGAGCGCGCGCAGCCGCGCGTGCACGTCCAGCATGAAGCGGTGGAAATGCACCCGCAGCGCCACGCCCTCCGGAAGCGAGGCGACGAACTGGTCCATCAGCATCGTCTTGCCGCGCCCGACCGGCCCCCACAGGTATAACCCGCGCGGCGCCGCCGCATTTCCGGTCATGCGCGCACGCCAGCGCGCGAGCGTACCCGCGGACGGCGACCGCAATGCCGCTTGCAGCCGGTCGAATGCGGCCAATGCCGCGTGTTGCGCGGGATCGTCTTCCCAGCGGCCCTCGGCAGCGCCGCGTGAGTAGTTTTGTGCGATCGCCCCTGATCGCTGCCTCGCCGACGCACCGATTACCGGAAAACCTTCCTTGTTGCTCATCTCGGAGGCGGGAGCCACGCACGCACCGCATTCTTCACCGCGCCGCGGAGATCCATCAGGCGCCGGTGGAAAAAGTGTCCGGTGTCGGGCATGCGGACCAGCGTCGGCTTGGTGTCGAGTTTCTCGATCCAGTCGAACACCGCCTGCGGATCGACCACCTCGTCTTCTTCGCCCTGTACCACCAGCCACGGACAACCCGGCACTGCGATCTGCTCGAAGTCGTAGATGCTGGCGGGCGGCGCGACCGTGATCAACGCATCCGCCGCGAGCGACCGGGCGCAGCGCAGCACCACGTAACTGCCGAAGGAAAACCCCGCCAGCCACAGCGCGTCGCCGGGCCTCATCTTGCGTACCCAGTGCGCCACGGCGACCAGGTCGCCGCTCTCGCCGTCGCCGTCATCGAACGCGCCGGCCGATGCCCCGACGCCGCGAAAATTGAAACGCACGGTCGAGAGGCCGGATTCGCGCAGGCTGCGCTCCAGCATCGTCACCACCTTGTTGCGCATGGTGCCACCCTGGGTCGGATTCGGGTGACAGATCACCGCGGTGCCGGCGCGCGCGATTTGCGCCTCCGGGATGGCCACCGCCACTTCGAGTACACCGGCAGGTCCCGGCAACGCGAAGGTCATGGGGCTGTCGGGAAAGCCGGACGGAGCTGGCGGCAGGGGATCGGTCATGGGGGGATGATATAGCAATGAACCATCTCGCCCACGCCCTGCTCGCCGACGCTGGCGGCGTCGAATTCGCGCTGGGCAGCGCAATGGGCGACTTCGTCCACGGCCCACCGGACCGCGCGTGGCCCGCAACGCGCCAGGCGGGCCTGCGGTTCCACCGCGCGGTCGACCGCTTCACCGACCAGCATCCGGAAGTGGTCGCGGCGCGGCGACTATTCGTTCCGCCGTGGCGCCGCTACGCCGGGATCATGCTGGACGTGTGGTTCGATCACCTGCTGGTGCTCGGTTGGGACCGCATCGTCCGCGACGAACCGCTTGCCGATTTCTCGCAACGCTGGCTCGACCTGCTCGACGGGCGCATTGCCGATCTGCCGGCCTCGTTGCGCGCGTTCCTCCACTGGATGCACGCGCACCGGTTGCCGGTTGCCTATGGCGAGGAAGCGACCCTGGACGAGGTGTTCCGCGCGCTGGCAACGCGCCTGTCGCGTCCGTCCCCGGTTGGCGAGGCGTTGCCGGCGCTGCTCGCGCACGCGCAAGCGCTGCAACGGCACTTCGATGCGTTCCTGCCGGAACTGATCGAATTCGCCGCCGACCAGCGTCGCAGGCTGCTGGAGGATGCGGAACAAGGCAATGCCGGCTCCGCTCCTCGGGCTTGAGCCGGCATGGGTTCTCAAGACCTTTTTTGCCACGGATTTGCACGGATGGACACGCATAAAAGCGCCTGATTCGCGTCGAATCCCGGCAAGTTCGAACGCGTCAAACCAATCCAAGCCTCGTCATTCCGGGGCTGCCCGCGCTGTTTGCGGGCAGAACCCGGAATCCAGCCCTTGGCCCTGTTGCACGAGAAGCTGGATTCCGGGTTCCATCACCGATAGAGCCGGCGATGGCCCCGGAATGACCATGTGAGTTTGCTGAGGCGGATAAAAGCTTTCGATCCGTGTGATCCGTGTCGATCCGTGGCAAAGCTTTCGCTCGTTGCTCTACCTGCTCTTGTCCGCTTTGATCCGCTCTGATCCGCGTCAAAAGCTTCTGCTTTCGGCCTTGTCTGCGAAACCCCGATCACGGATGGTCGCCAAACCCGACCGGCAACGGACACCCGAGTTTCGCGCACACCACGCGCAGCACTTCCGACTCGGCGACCGTGACCTTGCCATCGACCGCGATCGCACGCGTCAAGGCACCGATGGTGAGTTGCTTGCCCTCGGGCGTCAGGTGTGCCAACGCATCCAGGGAGCGATCCAGTGCGGCCTGCCAGTCGTCGGGCACGGCATACATCACCGAATCCCCCGGCATCGCTTCCTCCATCGCCGCCTGGAATGCGCGTCGCGCGGTGTCTTCATCGTCGTTGCCGAAATGCGCGATGAGCGCAACGAGGTCGCGCAACTCGTCCCGCGCGTCGGTGAGCTTGTGCGTGCCCGCCTTGAAGTGCGCCGACGGATCGAGCGCCGCGACCACCTGCGCCTGCACCAGCTTGGCGAGGCAGAACTCGTCGAGATCCACCCGTGCACCGGCATGGATCAGCGTATCCAGGGTCTTGACGAAGCGGTCGATCTCCGGCCGCGGCCGGCGCTTCAGCGCGGGGAACGCGAGTTGCGCCAGCGGCAAGCGCAGCATTGGGTGCAGGTCGGCCATCTGCGCAACCAGACCCTGGGTTGCGTCGGCGGTGGCGGCGTCGAACGCCTGTGCGACCGTCTGTACCTGTTGTGCCTGCAAATCGGGATGCTCGGAAATCGCCAATGCCAGCAACACCGCGATGGCGCCGCGCGGATCGCGCGCGGCCACCGACATCGCCGCGGGAATGCGGGCATGCAGGTTCGTCGCGGCCTGGTAGTCGTCGCGGCTGGGCGAACCCACCTGGCCCAGCACGGCTGCAGCCGTGACCGCGCGCGCGACGCCCTGCGCAGGCAGCGCAGCGCCCGGGGACGCGCCGTGCGTGCCGCTGGCAGCCGGCGGAAAGCCGGGCAGCGGGCCGGAAACATCGCGGTCGCCGTCGGCCATCGCGAACTCGTGCGCCACGTTGCCCCAGCCGGTCTGCGCCGGGTGCAGCGAAATCGAATCCGGATCGCCGCCGGCCGTGACCCACTTGGCGTTGATCGCGTCCAGTTCCTTGGGATCGAAGCCGGGTTCCAGCGCGCGGATGCGTTCCAGGATCGGCGGATGGGTCGCGAACCACGAACGCTGTTCCGCGTCGCCGAACAGCATGTGGCGGACCTCGTCGCGGCGCGGCGCCTGCAGCGCCGACCCCTCGGTGATCGCCGCGATCTTCTTGAGCGCGCCGGCGATCCCGGAAGTCTGACGGGTGAACTGCACGGCCGAGGCGTCGGCCAGCGATTCGCGCGAGCGCGCCACCGCGGCCTGGATCAGCCGCCCGAAGAAGAGCCCGATCGAACCGACGATCAGCAACGCGATGCCGGCAAGTACGATGTTGCCATTGTTGCCGCCACCACGCCGCCGGCGGCCACCGCCGACGCCGAAGTAGCCGCCCCACAACAGGAAACGTCCGATCACGCCGATCGCCATGATCCCGAACAGCAAACCGATCAGCCGCACGTTGAGCCGCATGTCTCCGTTCAGCACGTGGCTGAATTCGTGCGCGATCACGCCCTGCAATTCATCGCGGTTCAACTTGTCCAGACACCCCTGTGTCACACAGACCGCGGCGTCGGTCGGCGTGTACCCCGCGGCGAACGCGTTGATGGCCGGCTCGTCCTGCATCACGTAGATGTCGGGCACCGGCACGCCGGAGGCGATCGCGACTTCCTCGATCACGTTGCGCAGGCGCTTCCACTGCGGATCAGTCGTGTCGGCGGGCACCTCGGTCGCGTTCATGCCTTTTGCCACGGCGGCGCCGCCACCCGACAGGCTGGCCACCCGGTACAACGAGCACAGGGCGATCAACACCACCACCGCAACGGCGATCCCGAGCAGCGGGCCCGCGCGCAAACCCACGCCCAGCACGAACGCGCAGATCGCGTCGACCGCGATCACGATCGCCAGCACCGCCAGCGAGAACAGCAGCACCAGTGTGCGGCTGCTGCGGCGGACCTTGGCCTCTTGCGCAAAAAAATCCATGGACTATGTGGGACTCGGGACTCGGGACTCGGAACTCGGACCACGAACGCCTTGTGCGGGAGTGAACAACAATGGTCCACGTCGCAAATCGGCGATCGCGCCGTACGCGAAGGCGATCAGGAACGGCAAATCGTGCCGCGGAAGCGATCGGGCCGCGTGGATGCAGCTGACCGCGGACCGGCAAAATCCGGCCCGAATGCGCACCGCGGCAGCCGCCGCTTTCACACTCGGGGTTCCATGCCGAGTCCCGAGTCCCGAGTCCCGAGTCCCGGTTTCAAGCAAACGACACCTTCGGCACTTCGCGTTTGGCCGGATCGTCGATTGCGAGCGGTTCGGCGGGCTTGAACCCGGCCGGCCCGGCGACCACCGACGACGGGAACATCTGGACCTTGTTGTTGAAGGTCAGCACCGTGTCGTTGTAGGCCTGCCGCGCGAACGCGACGCGATTCTCGGTCGAGGTGAGTTCCTCCGACAACTGCATCATGTTCTGGTTGGCCTTGAGGTCGGGATACGCTTCGCTGACCGCGAACAGCCTGCCCAGCGCCTGCGTCAACTGGTTCTCGCTGCCGGAAAGCTGCTTCATCGCGGCCGGATCGCCCGGCTGTGTCTTGGCCGCGGCCAGGCCGTTCACGGCAGCGGTGCGCGCCTGGGTGACCGCCTCGAGCGTCTCGCGCTCGTGGTTGATATACCCTTTCGCGGTCTCGACCAGGTTCGGAATCAGATCGTGGCGTCGGGTAAGCTGCACGTCGATCTGCGCGAACGCATTCTTGTACGCGTTGCGCGACCCGACCAACCCGTTGTAGAGCGAGATCAGGTAAATCACAATGACCGCGATGATGACCAGGATGATGATCAGACCTGTCATGGGTATCTCCTTGCGTTTCGGCCCAAGCAGCGGTTGCGGGAAGTCAGGCCACGGAGTTTCGGGCCATGGATGGCGGCTTTCAATACCGTTCTGATCTTCGCAAATCCTGGAATGTGTCCGTGATCGTCCGGCTTGGCTCTGCGGCGATCATGGATGATCGCACCATGTTTTGAGCATAGCATGCACTTGACCGCTTTCTTCGCAGGCCTGACCTGCGTTCTTGTTTCCGGCCTTGCGCTGGCAGCGCCGGGCGCGCAGAACCACGGCAATCCGGTTCCGCCCGAACCCACCGTGGTGCACAGCACCCGACAGGCCCACCTGCCGGCGGCACGCGTCGACGCCGCACTCAGGGATTACAACCACTGGCTCGACCAGCTCGCGACCGAAAACCGCACCGCGGGTCTCGCGACCGCAGTGGTGATCGACGGCAGGGTGCGCTACGAGCGCACCATGGGTTACGCCGACGCCAACACCGGCGCCCCGGTCACGCCCGACACGGTGTTCCGGCTGGCGTCGTTGTCCAAGGCCTTCGCCACCGCGCTGACCGGCCTGCTGGTGCGCCAGGGGATGCTCACCTGGGATACCCGTCTCGCCAGCGTGCTGCCCTTCTTCAAGCTGCGCGACGCCAATGCTTCGCAGGAAGCCACGGTGCGCGACATCCTGAGCCAGAGCATCGGGCTGCCGCACAATGCCTACGACAACCTGCTGTCGAGCGGCGTCCCCTACCAGGAACTGGAGCGCAAGCTGGCGACGGTGCCGATGGCGTGCGCGCCGGGCGACTGCTACGGCTACCAGAACATCGCATTCTCGCTGATCGGCGACGTGATCCACGCCAAGACCGGCCAGTTCTTCATCCAGTTGGTCGACCGGTATCTGTTCATGCCGCTTGGAATGACCACGGCCAGCTACGGCCGCGACGGCCTGGAAGCCAGCCGCAGCTGGGCCCGCCCGCACTACGAGCACGGCGGCAAGTGGATCGCCTACGAACCCAACGACAACTTCTACATACCACCGGCGGCCGGTGTCAACGCCAGCATCCGCGACATGGAGCAATGGCTGATCGCGCAGATCGGCGGCCGCCCGGCGGTGCTGCCCGACGCGCTGCTGGAAGTGCTGCACGCGCCAGTCATCGCCACGCCGAGCGAGCGGATGTTCTCCAACTGGCGCCGCGCGCGGGTCAAGAAGGCGTCCTACGCGCTCGGCTGGCGCGTCTACGACTACGCGGGACACACGCTGATCTTTCATGCGGGCGCCGTGAAGGGTTACCGGTCGATGATCGGGTTCTTTCCGGAATACCACGCGGGCGTGGTGGTGCTGTGGAACTGCGAGAGCAACACGCCGAGCGGTCTGATGCCGATGCTGCTCGATGCGTTCCTCGGCCTGAAACACGAGGACTGGGCGGGGCTCGATCGTCCGGAGCACCCTGTGCGAAAGCCGGTCCATCGCCGCACCCGACACGGCAGCAAGCGGCATCGCTGAAAGGAGGCGCGGCCGAGCCTGAGACCGCGCGAAGCGAAAAACGGATCTGGCGAGCGACTGTCCATGCTGCGCGTTCGCCCGGCCAGCCATGGCCGGTCGTTCGATACGGCACGCGCCGTCATGAATCAGTCGCAAGCAACCATCCTCCTCATTCGCGCTGAAGTTCAACAAACCAGATCGTCATTCCGGGGCCGGCCGCGCTCTTGGCGGCCGGAACCCGGCATCCAGCGTCTTTGGGGGTTTGCATCCTTGAGGCACGATCAAAGTCACTGGATTCCGGGTTCAGTCTGCGATGAAGCCGCAGCCGGCCCCGGAATGACGACATTTTTGGCGCCAGTCCATGTTCAAGAATTGTGGTTGTGGATTGTCGAAGATCATCGCTAAGCAGGACCGTCCCTGGCGCGCGTCCGCCCGGCCATCCATGGCCAGTCGTTCGAAGCCACGCGCGCTTCGCGTTTCCCGCAAGCAACCGTCCCTGGTGCGGCTTCGCCCGGCCAGCCATGGCGGGTCGTTCGAAGCCACGCGCGCAGCGCGTGGCTTCTCACCCTCCAAACCTGAAGTCGATGCGGCGGCGCAGGGTGCTCACGACCGGGTCGCCGTCCTTCAGTGCGGGCTTGAACGTGGACCGTTTGATCGCCTGGATCGCGGCGCTGTCGAACACGTGGCGCGGCGAGGAATCGATGACATGCGGATTCTCGACCGAACCTTCCGCGGACACCGTGAACTCGACCACGGCGTAGCCCGAGGTCTGGTTGCGCGCCGCCTCGATCGGATAGCTGGGTGAGGCGGGCGCGATCACCAGCGCCGCCCGAGTCTCTCCGACCGGCTTGGGCTTTGCCGGCTGCGGCGTCGCCCGCTTGGGCGGGGCCGCAGCGACCTTGGCGGCTGCGGCCTGCTGCTCGGCTGCCAGCTTGGCCGCAGCCTCCTTGTCCGCAGCGGCCTTGGCGTCCGCCGCACGTTGCGCGGCGGCCAACTCCGCCGCCTTTTGCACCTTCACCTGCGCTTCCTGTTGCCGGCGCGCCTGCAGTTTCGTCTGCGCGTCGAGCTTGGACCGCAACAGCGTCAGGGTGTAATTGGTCGGGTCCGCCTTGGACAGCAAGTCGATCTCGCGGCCGGCCTCGCCGAAGTTGTTCTGCGAAATGGCCTTCTCGACTTCCGGCACGCCGAACGGGAAGGCTTCGCGCAATGCGTCCTTGGCCACCTGGTTATCGGGATCGCGGGCCAGCACCGCCTCGTAGTACTCCATGGCATTGTCGCCGGCCGGAGCCACCAGGCGATGCTGGGCGTAGGCTTCGCGCGCCGCGCTGAGCAGGTCGCCGACACTCATCGACTGGAGCTTTGTCTGCGCCGCGCTGGCGGCCTGCCGGGCTTGCGCGGAACTCGCGGTTGCGGGCGCGGACGCCGGCAATACCGCCGGAGCCGATGTTGCTGGCGCCGATGCCGCCGCCGCAGATGCCGCCGGCTTCGCATTTTTTGCCGGAGGCGCTGAGGCGGGAGCGTGGGATCCGTGGCCGCAGCCGGCCAGTACCAGCGCCATGGCCGCAACGAACGGCATGCACCGCCAACCGCGCATGCGCCCGAACGGTTCCCACTCACGACCGGAGGAATAAGTGTTCATGCGCCCACCTGTACGAAGTCAGGAATTCGACTCCGGGAGCCATGCACGAATCATTCCATTGGGACGCGTTTGCCATCCTGGCCGGGGATGGCGGCCCACGCAATCGCCGGGATGTGACGGGCTCGACGAGTGGACACCGCCTCGCGCCCCGTGCGGGGTCCGGAAATGGAAAGCCCCGGCAGGACCGGGGCCAACGCATGTCGCTGTTGCCCGCGGCTCCCCGCGCTGGGCATCGCGGGGAGAGCAGGCTTGTCGTTATGGATGTTGCGTGGATCCGTGCAACGGTACGGCCGAACTACTTCTTCGCGGCACGCCGGGTCTTGCTGGCGCGAGCGGTCTTGGCCATCACGGCCTTCTTGGTGGTGCGCTTGCGTGCCGTCTTCTTGGTGGCGCGCTTGCGTGCCGGCTTCTTCGCGGCTTTCCTGGCCGTCTTGCGGACGGTCTTGCGCGCGGACTTGCGCGCGGTGGAGGTTTTGGCCTTCGCGGATTTGCGGGCCGTGGTTTTGCGGGCCGCCTTCTTGGCGGGTTTTTTCTTTGCAGCTTTCTTCATGGCCATGGTTCGTCTCAGCTCCTCATCAGTTGGCAGTGGTTGCCCAGTGAACGCATGCAGAAACGCCTCGCACAAAAGATCGCTGTTCGTGGCGTGCCGCAGGTTGGACACTTGACGGCGCGTGCGCTCGTCGGAAAGCAGCCGGAGTACGTGAGTCGGAATCGATACGGTGATCTTCCGAACCCTCTCGGATTTTTCACCGTGCTCGATATACGGCTTGATGTACTTGGCAGTCGGCATGTTTCCGTCTTGCGACATGTCGTCGTGCGGAAAGCTAGCCTCATGCAATCGTGGTGTCAATCAATTTTTTGCGGCGAATGAAGCCCTTGCGGGTGCTCCGAGCGCCCGCGCCGACACAAGAAACGATATCGATTGCTGTCCACCCACACTTGCCATAGACGCATGGACGTCCAAATGCGAATTCGCTGCGGCGCGCGCGCGCACTCACAAAGGCGCGCCACGCTTGGGTTTCGCGCAAATCGACGCACACATGCCATGGCGTCGCCCGAAAAACTGTCCGCGCATCGATACGACGCGACGGCGCAGGGCAAACACCCGTCTCACGACACTGAACGACCAACAAACCGGCCCGGAAAATTTACCGCGCGGCGAGGCGATTCCGCGTTCAAAACGATCGACGCCGCCGTCGAGGCACCCATCCCGATGTCGGAACAGCAGCGCCGACCTGCGATCCGACGGACCGGGATTCCCGCTCGTTGGCAGGGGCGGCGATGCAGCGACCCACGATGGTCGCGTGACACTTCAGTCTTCGTCGCTCTCGATCAGCTCGGCGTAGTCGTCCGGATCCAGCAACGCGTCCAGCTCGTCGGTATTGCCGGCGTTGACCAGGAACAACCAGCCATCGCCATAGGCGTCTTCGTTGATCGTCTCGGGTTTGTCGGCGAGCGCCTCGTTGACCGCGACCACCTCTCCGCTGACGGGCGCGTAGATGTCGGACGCCGCCTTCACCGATTCGACCACCGCGCAACTCGTGCCCGCCTCGAGCTTGTCGCCGACCTTGGGCAGTTCCACGTAGACAAGGTCGCCGAGCAACCCCTGGGCATGGTCGGAGATGCCGACGCGCACCTGGCCGTTGTCCTCGACGCGCGCCCACTCGTGCGACTTCTGGAACTTCAGATCACCGGGGATCTCGCTCATGGTTCGTGTCCTTCGTGCGGGGCGGGAAGAGAGATTTTAGCTACAACGCTGATGAATGTAGGAGGGCCGGCAGGCCCGAATCGCCCGCGGATTCGTTGCGTCGCGGTCGCGGCTGCCGCCGCTCCTGCAACGTGCAGCCCGGCCCGGTCGCGGCTGCCGCCGCTCCTACATGCCTTCGCCAGCCTTGCCGTCCCGGACAAACGGGTATTTCACCCAATGTAGGAGGGCCGGAAGGCCCGACCCGGTCGTGGCGGCCACCACTCCAGTGCGCGCACGCCCGGCCCGGTCGCGGCTGCCGCCGCTCCTACACGCCTTCGCCAGCCTTGCCGTCCCGGACGAATGGATATTTCACCACGCGCAACGGCAGTTCGCGGCCGCGGATGTCGACCCGCAAATTCTCACGCGTGCCGGCCGGCACCCGCGCAAAGCCGATGGCGTTGCCGAGCGTCGGCGAGAAGATGCCGGACAGGATTGCGCCCTCGCCGCCCGGAGCAACGACACGCTGGCCGTGGCGCAGCACGCCCTTCGCGTCCAGCACCACCCCGACGAGTTCGCCCGGCACGCCTTGGGTCTTTTGTTTTTCCAGCGCGGCGCGACCGATGAAATCGCGGCCTTCGTCCAGCGACACCGTCCAGCCTAGCGCCGCCTCCCACGGCGTGGTGTCCTCGTCCATGTCTTGTCCGTACAGGTTCATTCCGGCTTCGAGGCGAAGGGTATCGCGAGCGCCGAGGCCTGCGGGGTGCACGCCAGCCGCGGCAAGCGCGTTCCACAAACCGACAGCGTGCGGTCCCGGCACGATGATCTCGAAACCGTCCTCGCCGGTGTACCCGGTGCGCGCGACGAACAGCGGCATGCCGTCCGGACCGCGCGCCTCGCCGGCGACGAACTTGCCGAGCTTCCCGATGCGTTCGCGATCGACCGGGTACAGCAGCCCGAGCACCTTCTCCCGCGCGTGCGGGCCCTGCACCGCGATCATCGCGAGGTCGGTGCGCTCGGTGACCTCGACGTCGAAACGCGCCGCCTGCTTCTGGATCCACGCAAGATCCTTGTCGCGTGTGGCGGCATTCACGACCATCCGGAAAAAGTCCTCCGACAGGAAATACGTGATCAAGTCATCGATGACCCCGCCGCGCTCGTTCAGCATGCACGAATAGATCGCCTTGCCCGGCTTCTTCAGCTTGTCGATGCTGTTGGCAAGAAGATGCCGGAGAAAATCGCGGCAACGATCGCCGTGCAGGTCGACCACCGTCATGTGCGAGACATCGAACATGCCGGCGTCGCGGCGCACGGCGTGGTGCTCTTCGATCTGCGAGCCGTAGTTGAGCGGCATGTCCCAGCCGCCGAAGTCCACCATCTTCGCGCCGGCGGCACGGTGGGTCGCGTTGAGGGCGGTCTGCTTGGTCATGGTGATATCCGGTGTCAGAAACCGTGCATTATCGCTGCCAGCGCCGTACGCCGCGAATCTCCGGTCCTGCACCTTTTTTGCCACGGATTTGCACGGATGGCGATGCACAGACCAAACGCAATCCGTGTTCATCCGTGTGTATCCGTGGTGAACGCTCCTCCGGCGCGCCCAACCGACACGAAAGTCTGCATGTCGCGGGCTGTTTTGGAAAGTCAGGCCACGGAGTTTCTGGCCATGGACGGCCGTTCTGGTGTTGCAGGCCGCGGATCGCGTGTCGACTGCGTCGCTGCCGGACAGCGCGGCGATCAGGGACGATCGCAACCAAGTCGGACGCGGCGATCCGGGACGATCGCATAAGCCAACGTGCTAGATTGCGCGCATGGCCCCTCCGACGAGCCCGGCCGGCGTCGTGCAATGGCTGCCGCTGCCGGAAACCGGTGAAAACGTGTTGCGCTTCACCGGCGACTGGACGCTGGCGCACTTCTCTGCGCTCGAAGCGCAACTGGACGCGCTGAAGCCGGAGCTGCCGGAGGTGCCCGATGTCGATTTCAACGACATCGGCCGGATCGACACCTCCGGCGCCGGACTGATCGCGGTCGCACTGGGTCCGAAGGCGCTGCACTGGCTGGCCGACCACCACCGCGACGTTCCGCGCCAGCTGCGCGCGCTGCTCGGCACCGTCAGCGACGCGGTCGCGGAGATCTATGCCCACCGCGCGCCGCCGCCGCGCAACTTCGGCTTCGTCGACGTGCTGGCCACCATCGGCGGCAGCGTCGTCCACCTCCGCAAGCTGACGTTCAAGCTGCTCGGCTTCGTCGGCATGACGCTGGAAACTTGGGCCCGGACGATCTGGCGGCCGAAGCGCTGGCGCACCACCTCGCTGATCGCGCACATGGAGCAGACCGGCCTCCACGCGGTGCCGATCGTGGTGCTGCTGTCGTTCCTGATCGGCGCGGTGATCGCCTTCCTCGGCGCCACCGCGCTGAAACGCTACGGTGCCAGCGTGTTCACGGTGGATCTGGTCTCGTACGCGTTCCTGCGGGAACTCGCGGTGCTGCTGACCGCGATCATCCTGGCCGGCCGCACCGCCAGCGCTTTCACCGCGCAGATCGGCTCGATGAAGGTCGGCGAGGAGGTCGATGCGATGCGCACGATGGGCCTCGACCCGATCGAGTTCCTGGTGCTGCCGCGGGTGATCGCGTTGATGGTGGTGACGCCGATGCTGACTTTCCTCGCGATGCTCGCAGGGATCATCGGCGGCCTGCTGGTGTGCTGGTTCGCGCTCGACATCACCCCGGCGATGTTCGTGTCGGTGTTCCAGACCGACACCCCGCTCTACTATTTGTGGCTGGGGCTCGCCAAGGCGCCAATCTTCGCGTTCCTGATCGCGGTGATCGGCTGCCTCGAAGGTTTCAAGGTGCAGGGCAGCGCGCAGTCGGTCGGCGAACGCACGACTTCCAGCGTGGTCCAGTCGATCTTCCTGGTGATCGTGGTGGACGCCATCGCGGCACTGTTCTACATGGAGATGGGCTGGTGAGCGCCGTCGCCGCCACCGATACGCGCGAAGCGCTGGTCGAGGTCCGTGGTCTGCGCAGCCAGTTCGGCACGCAAATCGTCCATGAGAACCTCGACCTCGAGGTGTATCGCGGTGAAATCCTCGGAGTGGTCGGCGGCTCGGGCTCCGGCAAGTCGGTATTGTTGCGCACGATCCTCGGTCTGCGGCGGCCCGACGCCGGCAGCGTCAAGCTGTTCGGCGAAAACCTGCACGAGCTGTCCGGACGCCGCCGGGTCGATATCGAACGCCGTTGCGGCGTGTTGTTCCAGAATGGCGCCTTGTTTTCCTCGCTCACCGTCAGCGAGAACGTGCGGGTGCCGATCCTCGAACACACCTCGCTCGACCTGCGCGACGCGCGGCGGGTAGCGGCATTGAAGATCGCGCTGGCGGACCTTGCACCGGAAGTGCGGCAGCGCTATCCCGCCGAACTGTCCGGGGGCATGGTCAAGCGCGCAGGGCTGGCGCGTGCACTGGCACTCGATCCGGACATCGTGTTTCTGGACGAGCCGACCTCGGGCCTCGATCCGATCGCGGCGGCATCGTTCGATGAGCTGATTCGTACCCTGCGCGACGCGCTGGGCCTGACCGTGTTCATGATCACCCACGACCTCGACTCGCTGCACGCGATCTGCGACCGCGTCGCGGTGCTCGCGCACAAACGGGTGATCGTGGCCGATTCGCTGGACAAGGTGCAGTCCTTCGACGACCCTTGGGTTCACCAATACTTCCAGGGACCACGCGGCAGGGCGGCGGAGTCCATCCGCGCACTTGCATGAGGCCATGACATGGAAACCCGTGCCCACCACATATTGATCGGTGCCTTCACCCTGGTGGTGGTGGCGCTGGTAGTCCTGTTCGCCCTGTGGCTGGGCAAGACCAGTCTCAACCGCCAGTTCCACTACTACAACATCGTGTTCACCGAAGCCGTGACCGGACTGTCCAAGGGCAGCCCCGTGCAGTACAACGGCATCCAGGTCGGCGAAGTCAGCCAGCTGAAGCTCGATCCGCAGGATCCGCGGAAGGTGATCGCGCGCATCCAGGTCGCCGCCGACACGCCGATCAAGATGGATACCGTCGCCAAGCTTGGGCTGCTGGGCCTCACCGGGGTCGCGTTCGTGCAGCTGAGCGGCGGCGCGCCCGGAAGCCCGCCCCTGATGCCGAGCCCGAGCGATCCCGTACCGTCGATCCAGTCCGAAAGTTCCGCGCTCACCAAATTGCTCGCTTCCGGCACCGACATCGTCACCAGCGTCAACGGGATGGTCGACCGCGTGAGCCGCCTGCTGTCGCGCCAGAACATCGACCGCATCAACCACGTGCTCGAAAACATCGATGCGACCACCAGCACCCTCGCCGGCGAGCGCGACGACCTGCGCACGCTGGGGAAGCAGGCAGCCGCGGCGACGATCGAGCTCAACCAGACCCTCGCAGGCGC
>JBOHYT010000205.1:0-4979 GCA_050738055.1 Rhodanobacteraceae bacterium | reverse complement strand
GGCCCACACCGCGATGGAGGGAGTCGAACGGTTCCTATACCACAACATTGCGGCCGCGCGCGACCAGGACCAGCAGGCGGTCGACCTGCGCCCCAACGATGCCGATGCGCTCACGGACCTTGCCATCGAGGATGAGAACCTTGGTGACGTCAATGGGTACAGGTTCATGGAACGCGCGGTGGCACTGGAACCCGCCAACAGCCGGCTGGAGTACCATTTGGCTTTGGATCGAACCTTCCGTGGCGATTACGGCGGGGCCAGGCGGGCGGCAACCCGGGCGCTGGCGATCGATCCGCACAGCGCCCGGACCTATGCCTTGCTGAGCAGGATCGACGTCCTGCAAGGTGGCGATGTCGAGGCAGCGGCCAAGGTACTCGGCGGCATGCCGCCCGGCACTCCGTCGAACAGCCTCGTGATCGCAGAAGCGCGGATCAACCTGCTGCTGTACCGGCGCGATTTTGCCGGGGCACGTACTTTGGCTGCGAAATACGCCGTCGAGTTCGCGAACACCCCTGCCGCGCTCGACATCTTCATGAGCCAAGCCAACATCGAATGGCTGGCCGGAAAGAAGGATGCTTCGCGCGGATTCTACCACCATGCAATCCAGCTTCTGACGAAACCCGGTAGGACCAACACCGGTGGCGACATGCGGCTGGGTCTCGCTTATGCGCGGCTCGGCCATGCGGCCGCCGCGATGAAGCAAAACGAGATGTCTGTGGCGCGCAATCGCAGATCCCACGGCATGGGTTTCGAGGGCCAACGGAAGTTCATGTTCGCGAAGATCCAGCTTGCGCTGGGCCAGCGCGCGGCAGCGATCGGCACGCTCGCCGGACTGTTGACCCCGAACGTGAATCCGTACGTGGACGCGGATCATTACAGCCTCTCGCCGGCGATGCTGCGCATCGATCCTACCTGGGACCCGCTGCGCGGGAACCCGCAATTCCAGGCGCTACTGACGAAGGTTTCAACGCCGCGCGCCGCCGCCTCGACGGGTGGTCCATGAGCGCGCAAACCACGTTCTTCACCGAACTCAAACGTCGCCACGTCGGGCGTGCCGCGATTGTCTATGCCGCGGCGGTATGGGCGCTTGCGCAGGGCATCTCGCAGTTGAGCCCGGCGTTTGGCCTGGCGACCGGCGTTACGCTGTGGTTCGTGATTGCCTGTGTAATCGGCTTTCCGTTCTGGGTCGCCTTCGCCTGGTACTTCAAGTTCACGTCGCACGGAATCGAACGTGAGAGCGATACGCTGGAGGATGCCGCCGCGATCCGCCGCAGCGGGCGCAAGCTCGACTACTGGATCATCGGCATCCTTGCCATTGCGGTCGTGCTGTTGCTCACCAATCAACTGGTGTTGCAGCGGGGCAAGACCCTGCACGAATTCACGGCCGCGCCGACTTCGTCCGCCGCAACCGCCGCCATCCCGGCCAAGTCCATCGCCGTGCTGCCGTTCGAGAACCTCAGCAACGACAAGGACAATGCGTACTTCGTTGCCGGCATGCAGGATCTGATCCTGACCAAGCTCGCCGACATCGGGGATCTCAAGGTGATCGCGCGTACCTCGACCGAGAAGTACCAAAGCCATCCGGATGATTTGAACAAAATCGCGCAGCAACTGGGCGTGGCGACGATCCTGGAAGGCAGCGTGCAGAAGTCCGGCAAAGAGGTGTTGATCAACGTGCAGTTGATCGACGCGAAAACCGACGCACACATCTGGGCGGAAAGCTACACGCGCACGCTGGACAACATCTTCGGCATGGAAGGGGAGGTCGCCGACAAGGTCGCCAAGGCGTTGAACGCCAAACTCACGCAAGCCGAAGCCGCGCGCGTCGCGGCGATCCCGACGACCAATCGCGCGGCGTACGACGCGTATCTGCGCGGCGAATACCACATGGCTGCATTCAATCGCGGGGAGATGAAGCCGGACGTCTCCGCGGCCGTGCGCGAATATTCCGAAGCTATCCGGCAAGACCCGGAGTTCGCGCTGGCCTGGGCGCGTCTTGCGAATGCGCAGATTTTTCTTGAGGAGATGACTTACGACGATCCCTCGCTTGTCACCAAGCTTCGTACGCAGGCGAAGGCTTCGATCGCGAAGGCATTGGCGTTGCAGCCGGACCTCGCCGAGGCTCATGTGTCGCAGGGCATCTACGATCTTTTCGCGAGTGGAGATTGGCATGCCGCGCTCGCCGCCTTCGCGAAGGCGCACGCGCTGCAGCCCCAGAATGCGCGTGTCACATGGTTTACGGGCTACACGCTGCGCGGGCTTGGCGACGTGCGGGGTTCTGTCCGCGCGTTTCGGGAGGCGCAGATTCTCGATCCGGAGCGGCCGCCAGGGGAACTCGCTTCCGACGAGATGTATCTGCACCATTTCGCGCAGGCACGGCAATTGTGGCAACGCGCCCTGTCGATCAACCCCGACTCATGGGTGGCACTGGACTCGTTGGCGCGTCTGTATGCCTATCTCGGCGATCTAAAGAGCATGGGTACGCTGATAGAAAGCGCGCCGCCCAACGTCAAGGCGAACCCGAACTTCACCGATACGCTTGGTGATTATTTCATCTATCGCCGCGACTGGGCCGCCGCCCGCAAGCTCTACGCTCAGGCGAAAGAACCGCAGAACCTCCACGCGGCGTTCTATCCGATCGAGATTCCGCGCGGCGACGTCGAGTGGTACGCAGGCGACAAGGCCGCAGCGCGTGAGCAATACCAACGCGCCATTCCATTGATTGCGGCCATGCTGAAATTGCAGCCGAAGAACCCACAATGGCATGCCGAGCTTGGCTGGGTGTATGCGCGCATCGGGCGCGATGCGGAAGCATTGGAAGAGGGCCGGCTCGCATTGGGTGCACCGGATCCGACGGCGGGCGTGATACGGCATTCACCAGACGGTGCGCTGGCGCTGGCGCGCATCCAGGCGCAGGTCGGGCAAGCAGGTCAGGCCGTCGCCATTCTTGACAAGCTGCTTGCCAAACACACGGGTACGCTCGTTTCCGTGCCGCTCCTGAAGATGGATCCGACTTGGGATCCGATCCGCAACGATCCTCGCTTCCAGGCGCTTCTGAAGAAATACGCCGACGCGTTGCCGGCAGTGGCGACCAGCGCGGGGACGGCGACCCGACAAGAAAGTTCTTCCGTCGCCCACTGAAAGAAAGAAGCCGACGCCAGCGTGGGACAACGGCCGTCGCGTGGGCGCTATGATGCGCGGGAGCGCGCCGCAGCCAGAGTGGGCGCATGGCAAGGGCGGTTCGCGATGTCCAGGCCCGGCTTCCTCAAGGAACTGCAACGCCACCACGTATTTCGCGTGGCGGTGGCGTATGCGGTGGTCGGCTGGCTGATCATCCAGGTCGTTGCAATCATTTTCCCCGTGCTCGATTTCCCGGCATGGCTGGAACGTGTGGTGGTCGTGCTGGTGCTGGCCGGGTTTCCGATCGCATTGGTGCTGGCATGGGCTTTCCAGGCCCCGCGCGACGAAGAACATCCTACGCAGGGCATGCGACGGCGCTCGCTCCGCATCGGCATCGCGGTGGGGATGGCGGGCGTGCTGGTGGCGGTGCTTGCCGGCGGCGTGTGGTGGTGGCTGGTGCCGCCCTTGCGGGCACGGCCCGTGCGAACCGAGGTCGCGGCGGTCTCGACGGTGGCCGGTGCGCCCATCCAGGCCGTTCCTGCGGCGGCCGTGGTCAATCCGAAGTCCATTGCGGTGCTGCCGCTGGCCAACATCGGAGGCAATCCGGACGAGCGCTACCTCGGCGAAGGCATCAGCGAGGAATTGATCAATTCGCTGTCGCGCATTGCCGGACTGGAGGTGATCGGACGCACTTCGTCGTTTCGCTTCCGCGACAGCAACCTGGGTGCCCGGGAGATCGGACGCATGCTGGGCGTGCGCAACCTGCTGTCAGGCACCGTGCAACGTTCCGGGCACGAACTGCGCATCGATGTCGAGCTGGACGACACGGCCACCGGCGCCGCATTGTGGTCGCAGCAATATGACCAGAAGATGGGAAACCTGTTTGTGCTCGAGGACGGGATTGCCAACGCCGTCGTTTCCGAGCTGCAGGTGAAACTGGGTGACATCGACGCCCCCAGTCTGGTGTTCAAGGGCACCGACAATCCCCAGGCACACGATCTGTATATGCGGGCGACACGTTTGTCCTGGCACACCGACCAGGCCAGTCTCGATCGCGCGCTGATATTGTTCAATCAGGCCATTGCCGAGGACCCGGGTTATGCAGCGGCGTGGGCCGGCATGGCGCGCACCTACGTCAACCTCGCCGACGTCTACCGCGCGCCGCTGGAAGTGTTGCCGGCGATGCGAGGCGCGGCGGAGAAGGCGATTGCGCTGAATCCGAAACTGGCCGAGGGGCATTTGCAGCTCGGCTACATCGCGATGAGCTACGACCTGGATTTCGCCAAGGCGAAACAGGAGCTCGACCTTGCACTGAAGCTGCGCCCGAGCCTCGCCGAAGCGCATGCGATGCTGGGCCTGTACCTGCTGCGTGTCGAAAGAAATCCCGCGGCGGCGCGTGTCGAACTGCAGACGGCGACCAGGCTGGATCCGCTGAACCCGTGGTATCCGCGTTGGGAAGCGTATGTCGCGATCGCACAGCACGACCAGGCCGGTGCGCTGCGATTGGCGCAGCGCGTGGACCAGATCGATCCGGATTTCGCCTACAACGGAGACGCGGTCGCGATGGTCGAAGGCGCGTTCGGTCACTGGCAAGCGTGCGTCGATCGCTATCGGTTGCAGCATGCGCCGGTCAGCGCATCGAGCCCGCAACTGGCGATCTGCCAGGCGCATTCGGGCGACGCCGCGGCGGCGCGCGCCGTGCTGGCAAAACTGCAAGCCGATGCCAAGCATCGCTATGTCGATCGCACGTATCTCGCGGCGATCCATGCGGCGCTGGGCGACAAGCATCGCGCAATGACGGAGTTGGAACAGGCCTACGCCGACCGCTCCGCGCACATGACCAGCCTGTGGCTCAATCC
>JBOHYT010000204.1:0-6962 GCA_050738055.1 Rhodanobacteraceae bacterium | reverse complement strand
GACTTTGTAATCCATTTGTTGTCGCACGACAGGATCAAAATGGATTCCGGGTTCCGCCCGCGATGAAGCCGCGAACGGCCCCGGAATGACGACAAATGTTTTTTCGATTCTCGATTCTCGATTCTCGGTTTCCGGCTTTTCAACCACCAACTGCCGCGGCGCCGCCGACGATTTCGGAGATTTCCTGGGTGATGGCCGCTTGGCGCGCCTTGTTGTAGATCAGCGTCAGCGTGTCGATGGCCTTGGTGGCGTTGTCCGAAGCCGCCTTCATCGCCACCATCCGCGCCGCGTGTTCACTCGCCAGGTTCTCCAGCGTCGCGTGGTACACCATCGCCTCGAAGTAGCGATTCAGCACGTGCCGGATCACCGGCTCGGCTTCCGGTTCGTACAGGTAATCCCAACTGGTCGCGCGCTCGATCTTCACGATTGCGGGCGACGGGTGCAACTCGTCGTCGCCCGCACTCTCCAGCTCCGCGGCAACCGCCGGTAGCGGCAGCAGGACGTCCACGGTCGCGCGCTGGGTCATGGTGTTGACGAACTGGTTGTAGCACAGATAGACACGGTCGATCTTGCCCTGCAGGAAGGCATCGTCGGCGATCTTCATCACGCCGACCAGCTTTTCCAGGCGCGGGTGGTCGCCGAGATGGGTGACGGTGCCGGTCAGGTCCACCTTGATGCGGCGGAAAAACTGCGCGGCCTTCTGGCCGATCGCGATCACGTCGACGCCGACGCCCTTCTGCTGCCAGGCGTGGATGTCGGCGAGGATCTTGCGGAACAGGTTGGCATTGAGGCCCGCGCACAATCCGCGATCGGTGGACACGACGAGGTAACACACGCGCTTGACCTCGCGCTCCTTGAGCGCCGGATGCCGGTAGTCGGTGTTCGCCTGCGCGATGTGCGCGACCACGCGGCGCATGTGCCGCGCGTACGGTCGCGAGGTGCGCATCAGCTCCTGCGCCCGCCGGATCTTGGACGCGGACACCATCTGCAGCGCGCTGGTCACCTTGCGGGTGTTCGCGACACTCTTGATCTTGGTTCGGATTTCTCGTGCGCCAGCCACGTCAACCTCGGGACTCGGGACTCGGGACTCGGGACTCGGTTTCCAACACCTCGTCGTCGACACCCCGATTTGGGTTCAACTCGTTCCAGAGCCCGAGCCACGCACCGCGGAAATCGCTCTCGCGAGTCCCGAGTCCCGAGTCCCGAGTCCCGGCTCTCATCACCAGCTCCCCGTCTTCTTGAACTCGTCCAGTGCGGTCTTGAAGGCGCCCTCGATCTCGGGGTTCCAGTCGCCGGTCTCGACGATCTTGTTCATGAGGTCGCCCTGGTTCGCGTCCATGAACTGGTGCAGGGCGTGCTCGAACGGCAGGATCTTGTCGATCGGCAGGTCGTCGAGGTACCCCTTCTCGGCCGCGTACAGCGACACCGCGAGCTGTGCGATCGTCAAGGGCGAATACTGCTTCTGCTTCATCAGTTCGGTGACACGCTGGCCACGCTCCAACTGCGCGCGGGTGGCGGCGTCGAGATCGGAAGCGAACTGCGCGAACGCGGCGAGTTCGCGGTACTGCGCCAGCGCCAGTTTCACGCCGCCCGACAACTTCTTCACGATTTTGGTCTGGGCCGCGCCGCCCACGCGCGATACCGAGATGCCGGCGTTCACGGCCGGCCGGATGCCGGCGTTGAACAGGTCGGTTTCAAGGAAGATCTGGCCGTCGGTGATCGAGATCACGTTGGTCGGCACGAACGCGGACACATCCCCGGCCTGGGTTTCGATGATCGGCAGCGCGGTCAGCGAACCGGTCTTGCCCTTGATCTCGCCACGGGTTTCGCGTTCGACATATTCGGCGTTGACGCGCGCGGCGCGTTCCAGCAGCCGCGAGTGCAGATAGAACACGTCGCCGGGATATGCCTCGCGGCCCGGCGGACGCCGCAGCAGCAGCGAGATCTGGCGATACGCCCAGGCCTGCTTGGTCAAATCGTCGTAGATGATCAGCGCGTCTTCGCCGCGGTCGCGGAAGAATTCACCCATCGCGCAGCCGGAGTACGGCGCAATGTACTGCATGGTCGCCGAATCGGATGCCGCGGCGGCAACGATGATGGTGTGCTTCAGCGCGTCGTGCTCTTCGAGCTTGCGCACGACGTTCGCGATCGAGGACTGCTTCTGGCCGATCGCGACGTAGATGCACTTCACGCCGGTATCGCGCTGGTTGATGATGGTGTCCACGCACAGCGCGGTCTTTCCGGTCTGGCGGTCGCCGATCACCAACTCGCGCTGGCCGCGCCCGATCGGGATCATCGAGTCCACCGACTTGTAACCGGTCTGCACCGGCTGCGACACCGATTGGCGCCAGATCACGCCCGGCGCGACCTTCTCGACCGGCGAGGTCAAGTGGGTGTCGATGGGGCCCTTGGCGTCGATCGGTTTGCCGAGCGCGTCGACCACGCGGCCGAGCAGTTCCGCGCCGACCGGCACTTCGAGGATGCGGCCGGTGGTCTTGGCGGTATCGCCTTCGGACAGGTGCTCGTATTCGCCGAGCACCACCGCACCGACCGAATCGCGCTCGAGGTTCAGCGCCAGCGCGTAGGTGTTGCCCGGCAGCTCGATCATCTCGCCGGCCATCGCATCGTTCAACCCGTGGATGCGCACGATGCCATCAGACACCGAGGTCAGCGTGCCCTCGTTGCGGGTTTCGGCCGAAAGCTTGAACTGCTCGATGCGCGCGCGGATCAGTTCGCTGATTTCGGAAGGATTGAGTGTGGTGGACATGGCTTGGGTTCCTGTGTGTCGATGCGTGGTCGCACCGTCATTGCTTCTTTGTACGTCGTTTCGGGAATCGGGAATCGGGAATCGGAAGAGCGCGAAACACGCACGAGCTGTTGCTTCAACGATTCCCGACTCCCGACTCCCGTCTACGCCGTCAACGCGGTTTCCAGTTTCTCCAGCCGACTGCGCAGCGAACCGTCGATCACCGTCTCGCCGATGTCGATCACCGCGCCGCCCAGCACGTTCGCGTCGAGCGAACGCACCAGTTCGATGTCGCTGTGGTAGCGGCGCTGCAGCGCTTCGACGAGCCGCTGGGCCTGGGCATCGTCCAGCGGCACCGCGCTGCGCACCTGGACCTTCAGTACGTGTTCCGCGTCGCGCTTCATCTGCTCGAACAGTGCGGCGATCTCGGGCAGCTCGCGCAGGCGGTGATTGTCGGCCAGCAGTTCCAGGAAATGCGCGAACGCGGAATCACCCGACTCGCCATCGCGCTGGAACAACGCCGCCAGCGCGCGCGGCTCGATCCGCGGATCGCCGAACAACGCTGCGACCCGTGGATCGACCGACGCTTCCGCGGCGAACGCGAGCCTGCCCGCCCATTCCGATTCCGCCGCGTGTGCTTTCGCATGTTCGAAGGCGGCACGGGCGTAGGGGCGGGCGATGGTCAACGGCTGCGGCATGCGTCAGATTCCTGCGACCAGTTCGTCCAGCAACGCCTTGTGGGTATCGGCGTCGACTTCGCGGCCGAGGATCTTCTCGGCGCCGGCCATCGCGAGCGTGGCGACCTGGTCGCGCAGCTCGGCGCGGGCGCGGTGGGCCATGTTCTCGATATCGGCCTGCGCGGCGGCCTTCTGCTTGGCCGCTTCCAGCAACGCGTCGGTGCGCGCCTTGTCCACGATCTGGGCCGCCTGCCGGTTGGCCCGCTCGATGATCTGCGCAGCCTCGGCACGCGCTTGCTTGATCTCGCTCGCCGCCTTGTCGTCGGCCGCAGCCAGATCGCGGTGCGCACGGTCGGCCGCTTCGAGTCCCTCGGCGATCCTGCGCTGGCGTTCCTCGATCGCACGCATCATCGGCGGCCAAACGAACTTCATGGTGAGCGCGATCAGGATCGCAAACGCGATGGCTTCGCCGATCAATGTTGCAGGATTAATTTCCATCGCTGTACTACCCGTCAGGATTCGGACACCCGCGGACTTTGCGCGTCAGTGTGGCAATGCGGCGGCATGGGTCAGCGCGGTCGTCAGCAACGGGTTGGCGAACGCAAAGAACATGGCGATCGCCAGGCTGATGAAGAAGTCCGCGTCGATCAGACCCACAAGAAGGAACATGCGGCCGGTCAACATCGGGTTCAATTCTGGTTGTCGGGCCATGGATTCGAGATACTTCGAGCCCATGACCCCCATGCCGATACAGGCGCCCAACGCGCCGAGGCCGATCATGAGGCCGGCGGCAATCGCGGTGTTGGCCTGGATGATTGCAATCAGTTGTTCCATGGGAGTCTCCTGGTGGATCTTTTTTGAGTGGGTGGACGGTTGCGGGCGATTCCGCGTCAGTGGTGCTCTTGCGCCATCGCGATATACGTGACGGCAAGGTACATGAAGATGAAGGCCTGGATCACGATGATCAGGAGTTCGAAGATGCTCCATACGGCGTAACCCAAGATGCCGAGCGGAAACCACAGCGACAGGAAGTGGGTCAGCAAGCCCGCGATCAGCATGAACAACAATTCGCCGGCAAAAATGTTGCCGAACAAACGCAGCGCCAGGCTGACCGGTTGGGTGACCATCTCGATCACCGCCATCAGGAGGTTCATGGGCGCCAGAATGATCTTCATCACGACGTTCCCGGCCGTAAACGGCGCCGAGACCAGGCCTTTGAAATAGCCGCCCACGCCTTTGGCCTTGAGGCCGAAGAAGATCGTCAGCACGAACACCGACAGCGACATCGCGAACGTGTTGTAGACGTCGGCCGTCGGCACCGCGCGGAAATGCTTGACACCCGTGGCTTCGGCAGCCGCCGGGATGAAGTCCACCGGAATCACGTCCAGCAGGCTCATGAACAGGATCCAGAAGAAGATGGTCAACGCCAGCGGGCCGAGGAACTCGCGGCTGCCATGCCAGGCATCCTTCACCTGGCCATCAACGAACTCCACTGCCAGCTCGACAAAGGCCTGCCCCTTGCTCGGTACGCCCGATGTCGCCTTGCGCGCAAACCACCAGAAACATGCCAGAAACAGGAAGCCCACCACAACCGACATGATCATGGTGTCGACATGAATCTCCATGCCCCCGGTATGCGGCAGCGGCGCATTCCAGAAGGCCAGGTGATGCTGGATGTAGTCGGTGAACGACTCACCGCCCGCTTCGGCACTCACTCACTCATCCTCGATTATCGCGCGACGTGGTGCCCGCGCCGCACGCGCGCAGGCAGCTCAGCGCTTGAATCCCAGAACCACCAGGTTGACCAGCACCGCGGCCGTCAGGCCGATGACCGCGGGGAGTGCCGGCAACCGCCAGTACGCCACGACCAGGTAAAACCCGACGATCACCACCATCCATTTCAGCAGCGTTCCCAAGGCAAAGCGCGCCACCATGGCTCCCGGACCGGCAAGCGTCTGCGTGAACACGCGCAGCGCCAGCAGGCTGGTTCCCATGACCACCAGCAGGCCCCCTGCGAACGCGCCCAGGGCCGAAGGAACCCCCTGAACCAAAAACGCCAATCCGGCACACACCGCCACCGCCGCCTGGATCAGCACCACCTGCATGGCGAGCTGTCTGCCCGCGGCCAGCGAGTTTTCCACGTATCGCCACTCCGCGGGCTCGCGATTCGGCCCGCACAAAAGTCTGCCTGTGAGCCGTGGAATTGTAGCAGCAGCGTGAAGGGTGCGGCAACCCGCATGCTGAGGAAGGACGGTCGAAATCCCAAGCGTTTTCAAGGTTCAGGAGAGCGGGAGCGCCGGAGCAGGCGTCATGGCGAGCGCGCGACCAGCCCCATGGTCATTTCCCGATGCAGAAGGTGGAGAAGATCGCGCCGAGCAGGTCCTCGGTGGAAAACGCACCGGTGATTTCGCCCAACGCCTGCTGGACGCCGCGCAAGTCTTCGGCCACGAGCTCGAGCGTGGCGCGTTCGAGCGCACCGCGCGCCGCGGCCAGTCGGGACCTCGCACGCTCGAGCGCGATGACGTGGCGGGTCCGCGCACTGAACAGGCCATCGCCCCCGCCTCCCAACGCGTGACGCCGCAATTCCGCGCGCAACAGGTCGAGGCCTGCGCCCGTCCGCGCCGACAGCGCGATCGCGACGGCCCCGTCGCGCTCGTCGCGATGCGGCGGCGTTCCGTCGAGATCGATCTTGTTGATGACGAGGATGTGCTGCGCCGCGGCGGGCGCGTCTTCGAGAAGAAGGTCGCTCACCCGGGCGGTCCGCTCGACGACCCGCAGCACCAGGTCGGCGCGGGCGAGTTCCGCGCGCGCGCGCCGGATGCCTTCGCCTTCCACGATGTCCGTGGACTCGCGCAGCCCGGCGGTGTCGGCCAGCGTCAGATCGATCCCATCGATCACGATCGATTCGCGCAGCACGTCCCGCGTGGTGCCGGGAATTTCGGTGACGATCGCGCGCTCGCCGCCGGCCAGCGCGTTCAGCAGGCTCGACTTGCCGACGTTCGGCGCGCCGACGATCACCGCGTGCAGGCCGTCGGTCAGGCGCACGCCGCGGCGCGCGGCGACCAGCAACTCGGAGAGGCGCGTCGTCGCCTCGGCAAACAGGCGCTCGAGCCGCGGCCGCGAGGCACTCTCCGACGCATCCTCGGCGAAGTCGATCGCGGCCTCGACCTCCACCCGCAGCCGCGTGATGGCCTGCTGCAGGGCATCGACACGCCGCGAGAACTCGCCATCCAGCGAGCGCAGCGCCGCACGCGCCTGCGCCTCGGAGCGCGCCGCGATCAGGTCGGCGACCGCTTCGGCCTGCGCGAGATCGAGTTTGCCGTTGAGGAACGCACGTTCGGAAAACTCGCCTGCGCGTGCGGGCCGTGCGCCCAGTTCGCAAACGCGTCGAACCAGCCGGTCGAGCACCACCGGGCTGCCATGCGCGTGCAGTTCCAGCACGTCCTCGCCGGTGAACGACTGCGGCGCGGGGAACCGCAACGCCAGCCCGCGATCGAGCACGCCGCCGTCGGCAGCGCGAAACGCCACGTAATGCGCGC
>JBOHYT010000203.1:0-5184 GCA_050738055.1 Rhodanobacteraceae bacterium | reverse complement strand
CCTGGGGCGCCTGGGGCGCCGCCAAGCGGTCCACCGCTTGGCGTTGATCGGGGTTCAGGCCCAGCCAAATCCGCCCGACGGCTGCGCCGGCACCGGACTGTCCGCCTTTTTGAATCGCGCGCGCCAGACCGGGCCAGTCGCGGATTTCCGCCACGTTCAGGTTGGACATCGAGCAGATGCTGTTCAGCACCACGATACTGTCCACGCTGTGCACTTGGCCGAGCAAGGCAATCAGTTGGAGCCGCGCGGAAAGATCGACCGCGTTGTCGCTGGAGCAATAGACGGCCGCGACGTTTTGCACCAGGGTTTTGGGGTCTTCCGCGAGCAGTTTGTAGCGGGCCTTGGTCAGGGCATCCGGGGTCTGGTTGGGTTTGAGGTAGTCCGCGAGCAGCGGATCGGCGGAGGCCGCCTGCAAGGCGCCCATCGCGCACAGGCAGGCGATCAGGCAGCCGATCAGGCAGGCGGGGGCGAGCGGCCGCGGCTCGACAACCAACAATCGCATCGGAGACCGCATTCCGTTCATTCCTCCTGTCATGGTGGCGGGCTGAAAGGCTGTCAAGTTACGGCAGGTTCAACGCTTTCATCTGGTCCTGCGTGAGTTGTTTCCAGGACAGCGGTACGGCGGTCAGGTTGACCGGCGGTTTGAAGGTCGCGTACACATTTTTGATCGCTTGGCTGCTGTACCAGATGTTGGAGTTGTCGGCGACGGAGAAATTTCCACCGACCATGACGTTGCCGAAAATGTGCACGCCCGCGCCGGTGCCGTGCATGGTCAGGTTGCCGAGCACGATGACGGTGCCGTAGAAGGTAAACTGGCCGGTGATGTTGAGATTGCCGTCCACCACCAGCACGCCGGCGCTGGTGGTCTGCCCGGTGATGGTGCCGTTGCCGGTGACGTAGGTCAGTTGCAGGGGATTGCCGGTGCCGACGGCTGCGGAGGCATTGTAGGAACCCAGCGGCGAGGTGCCGGTGCCGGTGACATTCAAGGTGTCCATCGAATGGACGTTGGCGTTGGGGGTGATGTTCGTGGGCGTGCCGCCGATGTAGTCTGCGGCAAATTTGCGGATGTCGATATCGCCGACCTGCGAGTAGGCTCCGCTGCTAGAGACATCCTGCACAGCGCCGCTAGAGTTCGGCAGCATCGAGCGAACCTGCAGGCCCTGGTTCTGCATGCTGGTGTTGGTCAGGCCCAGGTCGGAGTAGGTCATCGGCGAACCGATTGCGGGAATGCCTTCCGAGCGCGGATATTCCGTCGGCAGAACGACCGGGGGATTGTCCTTGGTGGCGCTGCCGTCGGGCGTCAACGAAATGGTCATCACCAAGTCGTTGTAGTCGTAGTCCACGCCCGAATAGTTGCCCGGCAAGTCTTCGAAGGCCATCTGGACTTGAACGTTGGCCACGGCCTCGGGGTGGTTGGCGAGAATCCAAGACTGGATGGTGTGGCTGAGGTTGTAGTCGGTGCTGT
Organism: Rhodanobacteraceae bacterium; assembly: GCA_050738055.1. Classification (GTDB taxonomy): domain Bacteria; phylum Pseudomonadota; class Gammaproteobacteria; order Xanthomonadales; family Rhodanobacteraceae; genus 66-474. Next base: position 3,719 of record JBOHYT010000203.1, on the reverse strand, counting down.
CGAGCGTCCCATTGCCATTGGTGTCTTCGCTGATCGAGTTGCTGTTGATGGAGTCCAACTTCCCGTCGCCATTGAGGTCCTTTTCAAACTGGACCTTGCCGTCGCCGCTGAAATCCTCGTTCATGCCGGACCAGTTGAGGCTCGACATGCCGGGAATGTTGGAGTTTTCGCCGATGACGCCGTCTTTGTTTGGATCAATGCTCAGGCTGGGATTGTCCGCAACGACGGTCGCGTTGGCGGGGTCGGCTTTGAACTCGTTGAGGAGCGCCGTCTCGTCGGTGCCCGCCGCCAGATCGACCTGCTGGAAGGTCATGGCGTACAGCTTGCCGTCGTTGGCCGAACCCGGATCGTAGAAGGCGTCTCCAAAGGCGTGGTGGTCGTAGACGCCCATGCCCGACTGCCAGGCTTCGGCATTTTCGTGAATCCAGAAATCCAGCTCGGATCCTTTGGGAACGACCATCGCCGAGCCGGCGTTGTTAATCATCGTGTTGTACGGGTTGTGACTGTCGGCGAAAACCTGGACCGGTTGGCCGGTGGTTGGATCGGTCATCATGAAGGCCGAACTGATGCCCGCGCTGGTTCCACCGTACTTGACGCCGACCGTGCCGCTGAAGGGCATGGTCATGAAGGTTCCGTTGGTGGGCGCAACGGGCTCGACCGCGTGATCGGCGCCGTCCACCACGAAGGACGTGCCGCTGAAATCGGGTACCTGTGAGTGTTCCAGGTACAGGGCGCTGGGGATGTTGAGTTTGTCGATCCGGTACACCGTCTGGATGCCGCGGCGGTAGCCTTCGGAGCCGAGCGGGGCGGTGACGGTGTCGAATTCATACACGTCGAAGGCGGCTTTGGTGATGTCGGTGCGGTCGGCCGGGGAAATCGTGGTGAGGTACCCGGCGGCAGTTTGGGGATTGTCCTGATGCGCCAGGTACGCGGAACGAATCCGCACGGTGTAGGAGTTTCCGTTGATGATTTTCTGGATGTTTACATAGTCCGGATCGCCCTGAACCAGGTTGGCTTCGACGTACCCTTCCCACTCCGTTCCGTTCTGGATGACCGGGGTCTGGATGGCGGTCGACACAGCCTGGCTTTCGCCGGCCTGCGCCACATCGAGGTCTTCGCCGAAATGAACGATGCTGGAACTTTCCACCGCCGAGGAATGCACGACCATCATCAAGGCGGTGGCGGTGCCGGCGAGAATCAGAATGGTGATCAAGACCAGGAGCAGCGCCGATCCGCGGCGGGTTCGGTGGGCGCGGTGGGCGGGGCGGGGTCGGTGGGGCACCGCACTTTTTTGTGTAAGGGTCAATTGCATTCCCGGCCTCCTTGTTGCTTCCAAAACTTCAACAATCCGAAAAGTTCTTCTTATTGGTTACGCAGCGGAACCGACGTTTCAAAAAGTTGAAAACGCGGGCTTTCCTCGAGCGTGTTCGTCACATACAGGCGGATCTGCAGTTTGTTTCCGTTCTGCAGGAAGATGGGATCGGTGGTGCCGTCGCCATTCAGGTCGGCGACGGTTTGTCCGGTTTTTTGAATCACGATATCCGGCGTGATGGAACGAATGTAGGTCGGCGTACCGGTGACGGTGGCGCCGGAGTAATAGTCCTGCTCGAGATGGCCGATGTCGAAGCTTTCGGTCTTGTTGCCGTCGCGGTTGAGATCGTAATTGTGGGAGGCTTCGCTGTAGGTGGAGGTTTTGACGAAGCGAATCGCCATCACCGCGTTCAGCTTGTCGCCGGTCGGACTGCCGCTTTGACCCCATTCGATGTTGAGTTTGGAGTCGAGCGAATCGCCGTCCTGGTCGGGATCGACCGGGACGTAGAACTCAAGCTGCTGCCCGCCGGTATCGGCCAGATTTTGGAACTTGGCCGAACGCAGTGTTTGCATCATGCGGTCGAGGCCGCGTTCGGTCTGCTGATTGAGCACGCTGCTGGCGATTTCGCCCGACATCCCGGTGGAGAGGTGGACGAGGGAATCGTAGACGAGGGCGAACAGGACCGCCAGGATGGCGACAGCGATCATCAATTCAATCAGAGTAAGACCGCGTTTGTGGGATGATTTCGACATGGTTGCGCTCCGCAGCATTCGGCTTGCGCCTCGTGACCGGTTCAATAACCACCGTAGCTGTTGCCGCCGCCGTAGTTGTAGTTGTTATTGCCGCCGCCGTAATTGTTGTTGCCGTAGTTATTGTTGTTGCCGTAGTTGTTGTTCCCGCCGTTGTTGTTGCCGTAGTTATTGTTATTGCCGCCGTTGTTGTTCCCGCCGTTGTTGTTGCCGTAGTTATTGTTGTTGCCGCCGTTGTTGTTCCCGCCGTTGTTGTTCCCATAGTTATTGTTGTTGCCGCTGTTGTTGTTGTTCCCGCCGTTGTTGTTGCCGTAGTTATTGTTGTTGCCGCTGTTGTTGTTGCCGCTGTTGCCGCTGTTGCCAGAATTTCCGGTCGAGCCACTGGAGCCGGTGGAACCCGTCGAACCCGAAGACCCGGTCGAACCCGTGGAACCGGTGGAGCCTGTGGAACCTGTGGAACCGGTCGAACCGGTGGAGCCGGTCGAACCTGTGGAACCTGTGGAGCCTGTGGAACCGGTCGAGCCCGTGGAACCAGTCGAACCCGTGGAACCAGTCGAACCCGTGGAGCCGGTGGAACCAGTCGAGCCCGTGGAGCCGGTCCCGCCTGTGCCGCTGGAACCGCTGGTGGTGCCATAGGAAATGTTTGACAGGCCGTTGAACATCACGAACCGGCGGATGGTGAAGGGTTGGCCGCGATCGACAAATCGAACGCGGATTTCCACCGGCACCAGTGTGGCGTTGTAGGACCCGTTGGAGGCCGTGAGCACATCGGTGGCTTTGCCGTCTCCATTCAAATCCAGAGGGCCGTAGTGGAATCCATTGGCGTCGGTGGAAGCATTGTTCGCCGTGGCGTCGCCGCCCAGTTCGACGGGCACTTTGGTTTCATCGGTATAGACGATGATCTGGCCCGCTTGGGCGTCGCCGGCCACCAGGGGGACTCCGGACACCGGAAAGATCTCATTGGCCGGCAACTGGTAGGTGTAAATCACGTTGTCGATGCCGGTGTAGGTGACGCCATTCACGGTGGTCGAATTTTTTTCGGCTTGGTCGAGCGTGGCGATCTGTTCGGCCGATCCGTTGTACGCGATTTGCTCGTTGTCGGTCAGTTTGCTGAGGTTCAGCGAGGTCAGGAAGGCGGAGACCACGCCGGTGACGGCGACGGCAAAAATGGCCGTCGCGATGATGACTTCAAGCAGCGTAACGCCGCGAGCCGACTTCCGATTGACCGTCCGATGCGTGCTTTTCGTCGCTTTCATGGTGCTTTTTCCCCTCGCGTTTGCATTACCTACACAAAAACCTTACGTGCACTTACTGTGCCAACGCAGACCGCGCGCTTAGGCACCGTAAAACCCATCATTTGCGGGAATTTTCGCGCACCCGTGAATATTTTGTTACGGACCTACCGCAATATACCTGGCAGTGACTGTAACGATTCGGTGCAGGATCGGCTGAAAACAGGTGGTTGAGGCACATATGCAGGAAAACGATGCCCTTCGTGGTGCGGAAGGCGCGCCACGACCCTTCAACGGTGGGTCAATCGACCCACGGCCAATCGCTGCGGCTTCGCCGGGGCTGGAAACGCGCATGTAAAAGGGGACCAGTTTGCGCAAGCAAAAGGGTACCACCGCTGACCAAAGAATAGCACCCGTCAGGGTGCT
>JBOHYT010000202.1:0-14407 GCA_050738055.1 Rhodanobacteraceae bacterium | reverse complement strand
GCGCCGCCCGTCCTGATTCGCGTCGAGTCTCGACCAACCACGAGATTCCGTGGGTTGGGCTGAGCGCTCTTTGCGAAACCCAACACCAGACGCGAGCAACGGCCTCTGCACGGCGTTGGAATTTCCTCGATGCGTGATGTTGGGCTTCCCCGATAAAGCGCGGTCAGCCCAACCTGCGATGAAGTTCCGTAGGTTGGGTTGAGCGCTCTTTGCGAAGCCCAACACCAGACGCGAGCAATGTTGGGGTTCGCGAAAAGCCGCTCACCCCAACCTACGACTACGACGCGGCTCCGTAGGTTGGGCTGAGCGCTCTTTGCGAAGCCCAACAGCCTCTGCACGGCGTTGGAATTTCTTCGATGCGTGACGTTGGGCTTCCCCGATACAGCGCGGGCGGCCCCGAAAGGACGATGTGGTTTGTTGAACTTCAGCGCGAATCAGGTCGTCGTTGCACGCCGCCCTGCTCTCGACCTTCCCCTTGAACGTGGAGACGAATGGCGCGAGCGCTCATCCGCCGTAGTGGACCGATACCACGACGAACCGCATCCTGCCACCCGGCAGCTCTGCCTCGAATTCCTCGTCGATGCGTTTCTTCAGCGCGGCGCGGGCCAGCGGCGAATCGATGCTGATCCAGCCGCGCTTGGCGTCGGTTTCGTCGGGACCGACGATGCGGTAGACATGGGTTTCGCCACTGTCGACGTTTTCGATTTCGAAACTGGCCCCGAAATAGATGGCGCTGCGATCGGCGGCCACGCCTTCGGCGATCTTCAGCGAGGGAATACGTTTGGACAGATACCGCACGCGCCGGTCGATCTCGCCGAGCTGTTTCTTGCGATACGTGTATTCGGCGTTCTCGGACCGGTCGCCTTCGGCCGCGGCGGCGGCCAGCGCTTTCACCACTTCGGGGCGTAGTTCACGCCACAGGTGATCGAGCTCGGACTTCAGCGCGTCGAAACCCGCCCGGGTAATGATCGCGGTGGAGCGGGGTGGTGGGGGGCGCCAGCGGCTCATGCGCCATCCGGTTGCGGCGCGGCGAGCAGCTTCAGCGCCGGCGCCTCCTGATGACGTGGCCAGCGTTGCACGAAACCATTGGCGAGATACCAGGCGAGTTCGTGCATGCCGATGCGCGCCGCCGCCTTCGCCAACATGGCTGTATTGGCCGGGTCGTAGGGCAGGAACGCCGGGTCGATTCCGCGGCACTCCTGCACCACGCCGAGCGCACGGCGTTCGTCGCCGCTGGCGCACAATTGCGCGATCCAGGTCTGCCCGTGCGACAACAGCAGGTCGTTGCGTTGCAGCCGGCGCAGCAGGGTCCGGAATTGGGCGTGCACGACCGCCGGCGCGAGGCTTTCCCGGATGCGGTCGCGCAGGCGGATCGCGGCTTCCTCGGGGTCGTCCTGCGCCAGCGTTTCGCATTCCGAAAGCAATCGTTCGTCTGCGCCGAATCCGAGCCGCGATGCAACTTCAGGCGCCTCGGGACTCATCCCGAAGCGTTCGCGGTAGTGCCAGACCAGCGCGCCCATCCAGTGGAAGTCCAGCACGATCAGGTAGCTGCAGACAAACCCGAACAACGGCAGCGACAACAGCAGCGGCAGTCGGGCGATGCCGTCGCGGGCGATCCAGATCAATAGCGCGAGCGCGGCGTTGGCGATGACCGGGATCAGATACGTCGCGCCGAAGCGCGCGACGACTTGTATCCAGGTGACCGGATTGAGTGCGACCGTCAGGTCGCCATCGAACGCGAGCGACATGTCCATCGCCGGCAGCAGCAGCGCGGCCGCGACGAGTGCGATCCACAGGTGCGTTGGCGCGAACTTCGCGACCGTCATGCACGCGAGGATCGTGAAAATGTGCAGCGCCAGGATGCCGCGCGGGTTGCCGGCGCGCCCTTCGAGCTGCACTTCCGGCGACTCGTCGTAGCCGTCGGCGGTATGCACCATGCAGTCGATCGCATAACGCCACGTCGCGATCCACGCCAGCAGCGCGGCGATGAAGCCAAGAAAGCTCGGCAACAACACGGCGTAGTGGCAAAGGCCCAGCACCACGCATGCGGCCAGCGCGCCGCCGCGCAACGGGTAGCGCAGTCCTTCGAGCAACCGCTCGGCCAGCGGCATTTCCTCGGCGGCGGTGCGGACCGGTGGCATATCCGGGTCAGCGCCGTGCGCCGAAAATCACGCCGAACCAACCGCGCAAGATGGATCTCCCGACCTTGCGCTCCAAACCGGACCGGGTGAGCGGGATGCCCAGACCGCGTGACACCCTGGCTTTGGCACCGGAAATGCCGAGCGCGCGTTTCCAGGAAAACGACAAGCCCGGTATTCCCCGCTTCGCAGTGCGACCCATGGTCTGCCTCCCCTTCAAGTTGGTGGATCGGCCGCTGTTGCGGTCGCTCGCGTGATTGCGCGAGTCGCTGCGATTGTAGGTTGCCGGGCCCGATTGTGCGCGATTCCCTTGAGTCGCCGGGCGCATCCCGCTAGGGTGCGGCAGTCGTCGAGTGCTTTTGCGGGTGGTTTTCAATGTTGCGGCAATGGCGGTATGTGGTGTGCGCGGGCGCGTTGGGTCTGCTCGCAGGGTGCGCGCAAGCGCCGACGCATGCGGGTGGCGGTACGGCGTCCGATTTGAATGGCCTGTACGCGCAATTGGACCAGGCCAGCGCGGAATACGACCAGGCGCTGGAGCAGGCACGGCGGGGCGAAAACGAAAAATCCCGCCAGACACTCGAGGCGGCGCTGGATGCGATGCGCACCGCCTCGGATCACTGCGTGAACACCGCCGGTTGTGATACCCAGCGGTTCCTGTCCGCGTACGACCGTGCCCTGCGTCTGAAGGACGGCAGTTTCCTGGGCACCGAAAACGACGACGAGCTTCCGGGCGACCAGGATCAGAACGCAACGGCCGCGGAATCGGGCGTGCTGGCGACCTTGCCGCAGGCGCAGCGCACCGTGCAGTTGCTGCACGGGCACACGCTGTCGGACCTCGTCGCGACCAACGGTTCGGTGCAGGCGGCGCTGCAGGTGTGGTTGACGCGCCTTCGTCCCAACCTGATCCGCGCGTACATCGATTACCAGTACCTGCGCTACCAGATGTGGCCGGCGTTCCACAAGGCGGGACTTCCCGAGGCAATCCTGTTCGGCATCGTGGCCAAGGAATCGGGCGGCAACGTGCACGCGGTGTCCCGCTCGGGCGCGGCGGGCCCGTTGCAGTTCATGCCGGCCACGGGTTCGCGCTTCGGCCTGAACACGATCAACGGCTTCGACCAGCGCTTCGACCCGACCATGGCAGCGCAGGCGGCCGCGTCGTATCTCGACCAGCAGCTTGGCAAACTCAACGACGATCTCGCACTGGTGCTCGCCGCCTACAACGGCGGCGAGGGCAGGGTGGGACGGCTCGCGACGGGCGCGCCGAACGCGAATTTCTGGGATCCGGGCATCTATTTTGCGCTTTCGCCGGAAACCCGCGAATACGTGCCGATGGTGTTGGCCGCGGCATGGTTGTTCCTGCACCCGGCACGCTACAACCTGCAGTTCCCGCGCGTCGACGGCGCGCCGGGGCATGTGGACCTTGCGAGGGCGGCATCGCTGAACGAGCTGTCGGTGTGCCTGGGCAACGACGACAACGGGCATTACGGCTGGTACCGGACTCTGCGCAACCTCAACCCGCAGATGGTCCCCTCGCAGGTACAGCCGCAGGGTACGCGCGTCAACCTGCCGAAGTTTCTGCAGGCCCCTTACCAGCGAACCTGCGTCACCGGAAAGTGGGTCGCGTTGGCCGATGAACTGCAGAACGCGCAGGTGCCGGTACCGCCGGTGCGGGTTGCGGCCGCCGACCCGCCGCCGCCCAGGGTCACGCATTACACCGTGCGCCGCGGTGACACCTTGTCCGCCATCGTCCGTCGCTTCCATTGCGACGGTGTCCACCAACTGGTGCGCAGCAACCACTTGCGATCCGCGTCGGCGCTCCGGATCGGGGAGAGCCTGAAGCTGGAGGGTTGCAAGCGGCGGTGACGTTCGGGCGGGGCGACGATTTCGATCGCCGCGCGGGGTTGCTGGACGAAGCGCGTGTTGCGCCTTGATCCAGGGTTGCGCAAGGCGTTGCCGAACTCGATTCCGTCGCGCAACCCGGGACGACTCAAGCTTCCGCCAAGCGGTACGGGCCGCCCCGCTCGAGGGCGCGGCGATAGGCCGGCCGAGCGTGGATGCGTGCGAGGAAGTCCGTCAGTCGCGGGTAACTGGTGTCGAGGCCGGCGCGTGCGGCCGCGGCTTCCAGCGGAAAGCTCATCTGGATGTCGGCGGCGGTGAATTCGGGACCCGCAAACCATCCGTGGCCGTCGAGTTCGCCCTCCATGAAGTCCAGTTGCCGCTTGAGGTTGGGATCCACGAACGTCGTTTGCACTTTCCGGGAGATGCCGCGCGCGACCGGTTTCGCGAAGAACGGCATGGGCGCCGTCGCGACCCGCTCGCAGACCAGCTTGAGAAGCAGCGGCGGCATGGCCGAGCCTTCCGCAAAATGCAGCCAATAGCGGTAGCGCAGCCGCTCCGGCGTGCCGGCAGGCGGGATCAAGCGCCCGTTGCCATGGCGTTCGACCAGGTACTCGATGATCGCACCCGACTCCGCGAGGACGAGGCCATCGTCGGTCACGACCGGCGATTTGCCGAGCGGGTGGACCTTCAGCAGTTCCGGCGGCGCGAGCAGCGTGTCGGGGTCGCGCTGGTACTTCCTGATTTCGTACGGAACGCCAAGTTCCTCGAGCAGCCACAGAATGCGCTGCGAACGCGAGTCGTTGAGATGATGGACGGTGAGCATGCAGGACATGCTATACCCGCCTTGGACGCAACGTCCGGTCGATCATGCGGGGTCTGCGCTTCGATCATCCCCCGCGGGTTCCCCTTGCGACGTCGTGCAGCGGTCGATGTGCGGCGAACACGCTCTGTTCCTTCGAAACACCGCCAGCCTCCCCGCCAAGCACCACCCTGAGGCCCAAAAGGGGACATTTGAAACTTGCAGAGAGGGGACATTACTAACTTGGAGCTACACATGACGTTGGCAGGTGGCGGAGCCGCCGCTATGATTGACGCCCCGCTGCGGAACGGAACATCCTGGACTGCGGCGACCGGCCGCCGGAGAGGTGGCAGAGTGGTCGAATGCGCCGGATTCGAAATCCGGTTTACGGTTATGCCGTAACGTGGGTTCGAATCCCACCCTCTCCGCCAGATACGAAAGGGGCCGAATGGCCCCGTTTTCGTATCCGGGAGAGTGGAGCGCCGGGGCATCGCGCCCGCCGAAGGTGGCGCTCCGGTCACTTCCAGTGCGGCGCCTCGCGTGTGACGCGGTTCGGCTACAGTCGGCCACACAGGCGCTATCATGCTCAAGCCACGCACAGTCGCGCAGGGGAACACGCTGCAGTGAGCGACCCGTTTTTCGAGCATCCGATTCTCAATTCGCCGTACGCATATCCGGCGCGGCATTGGGAACTGGACCCGTCAGGCCAACCCACCCAGAAGATCATCGGGCACCGGCGTCCGGCGGATTTCGTCACGCCCATTCCCAAGCCGCGCAAGCAGCACGGACAGGGGAGCCTTGCCCTCGGGAACGACGCCGGGCTTTCGACCGCGAACCAGCAATACGCGCAGGCCGCGATCATCCGGCAAGTGCGTGCGCAGGTGCATCGTTGGCGCCAACTGCCCGAGTCGCAATGGCGAGTCACGCCGGAAACCGCGCGATTGCTGCGGCACTGGCGCCGTGAACAGTGGAGCAACCTGCGGCCGTTCTTCTGTCAGGTCGAAGCCGCCGAAACCGCCATCTGGCTGACGGAAGTCGCTCCCGACATCGGCAAGGACGGCAAGGCCATCCTCGAACACCTGGGCAACGCCAACCGCGATGCCAACCCGGAACTCGTGCGCCTTGCGCTGAAACTTGCCACCGGCGCCGGCAAGACGACGGTCATGGCGATGCTCATCGCCTGGCAGACGGTGAACGCGCTGCGGCGTGCGGGCAGCTCACGTTTCAGCCGCGGGTTCCTGATCGTGACGCCCGGCATCACTATCCGCGATCGCCTGCGTGTGCTGCAGCCCAACGATCCAGACAGCTACTACCGGGCGCGAGAACTGGCGCCGCCGGAAATGCTTGGCGACATCGAGAAGGCCAAAATCGTCATCACCAACTACCACGCGTTCAAACTGCGCGAGCGCATGGAGGTGTCGTCCGGCGGCCGCCGCCTGTTGCAAGGGCGCAACGGCGCGGAGCTCGAGACGCTGGAAACCGAAGGCCAGATGATCCAGCGCGTCATGCCCGGCCTCATGGGCATGAAGAACATCCTGGTCATCAACGACGAGGCCCACCACTGCTATCGCGAAAAGCCGGCCGTCGAAGCGGATGATGATCCGCTCAAGGGCGACGACAAGAAGGAAGCCGAAGACAACAACGAAGCCGCGCGTGTGTGGATCACCGGGCTCGAGGCCGTCAACCGCAAGCTCGGCGTCAGCCGCGTGCTGGACCTTTCCGCAACGCCGTTCTTCCTGAGCGGCTCGGGGTACGTCGAGGGCACGCTGTTTCCGTGGACCATGAGCGATTTTTCGCTGATGGACGCGATCGAGTGCGGCATCGTCAAGCTGCCCCGGGTGCCGGTATCGGACAACATTCCGGGCAATGAAGTGCCGGTGTATCGCAACCTTTGGGAGCACATCCGCAAGGACATGCCGAAGAAAGGGCGTGGCAAGGGCGCGACACTGGACCCGCTCAAGTTGCCGGTGAAGCTGCAGACCGCTTTGGAGGCGCTGTACGGTCATTACGAAAAAGTGTTCCAGGGGTGGCAACAGGCCGAAATACGCGTCCCGCCGTGCTTCATCATCGTGTGCCAGAACACTGCGGTGTCGAAACTGGTCTACGACTACATCTCCGGTTTCGAGCGCCAAAACGACGATGGCAGCAGCACCTTGGTCAACGGTCGCCTCGCGCTGTTGCGCAACTTCGACGAGCACGGCAATCCGATCCCGCGCCCGCACACCCTCCTGATCGACAGCGAGCAGCTCGAATCCGGCGAGGCGCTGGACTCGGGTTTCCGCGCCATGGCTGCCGATGAATTGGAGCGCTTCAAACGCGAGGTGATTGCGCGCAGCAACGATCCACACGCGGCCGACAACCTCAGTGATCAGGAAATTCTGCGCGAGGTCATGAACACGGTCGGCAGGGCCGGGCACCTCGGCGAATCCGTCCGCTGCGTGGTGTCGGTTGCGATGCTCACCGAAGGCTGGGACGCCAACACCGTCACCCACGTGCTCGGCGTGCGCGCGTTCGGCACCCAGCTCCTGTGCGAGCAGGTTGTTGGTCGCGCGCTGCGCAGGCAGTCCTACGAATTGAATGCCGAAGGCCTGTTCGATGTCGAGTACGCCGATGTGCTGGGCGTGCCGTTCGACTTCACGGCAAAACCGGTCATCGCGCCGCCGCAGACGCCACGCGAAACCGTGCACGTGAAAGCCATCCGCCCGGAACGCGACGCGCTCGAAATCCGCTTTCCACGCGTGGCCGGCTACCGCGTGGAATTGCCGGAAACGCGGCTCACCGCGAGCTTCGATGACGATTCCGTCCTCAGGCTCACGCCTGATCTGGTCGGTCCGGCGCAAGTCCACGTGGCCGGCATCATCGGCCAAGGCGAAGACCTCAACCTGAAACATCTCGGCGACACGCGCCAGTCCACGCTGCTGTTTCACCTGACGCGCCACCTCATCGAAACCCGCTGGCGCGACGCCAGTGACGCGCCGCAGGTCAACCTGTTCGGCCAGTTGAAACGCATCGCGCGGCAGTGGCTCGACACCTGTCTCGTGTGCAAGGGCGGCACCTATCCCGCGCAACTGATGTACCGCCAGCTTGCCGACCTGGCTTGCGATCGGATCACCGCCGCCATCACCCGTTCGCACATGCACGAACGACCCGTGCTGGCCATGCTCGACCCCTACAACCCGGTCGGCTCCACCGCGCACGTCAACTTCACCACCACCCGCACCGATCGCTGGGAAACCGATGCGCGTCGGTGCCACGTCAACTGGGTCATCCTCGACAGCGACTGGGAAGGCGAGTTCTGCCGCGTGGCCGAAGCGCATCCGCGCGTGATCGCCTACGTAAAGAATCGCAACCTCGGCCTCGAAGTGCCGTACCGCCACGGCTCGGAGAGCCATCTCTACCTCCCCGACTACATCGTGCAGGTCGAGGACGGCCACGGCGCCGACGATCCGCTCAACCTCATCGTCGAAATCAAGGGCTACCGCGGCGAGGACGCCAAGGACAAGGCCGCCACCATGAAGACTTGGTGGGTGCCCGGCGTCAACCATCTCAAGACCCACGGCCGCTGGGCGTTCGTCGAGTTCACCGACGTGTATGCGATGCAGGAGGATTTCGCCAAGGTGGTCGAGACCGGGTTCGACGAGATGATTGACTCCGCTGCGGCAGCTGCTGCTGTGGAGTGCTGAGCATGCCAGTCGCATATGCCGGCGCCGGGTGTTTCGGCCCTCCGCGGTCCCGGTCCAACCCGGGATCCAGCGACCGTCTTGTCCACATGAGCGGGCGCAAGCCGGCATCTTCTGCTGTTCGTACGGAACATTTTCCTGACGCCGGGAAAATGGTGTCGCTTCGGGTACCGGACCATGTTGTCGACGTCAACAATATGGTGGGTGTTTGTCGGGACAAGGATCGTTTTGTCGGCGCCAACAAGATGATCACCGCGCTCGTTGCAGCCGACCTCGCCGCCCCACGAATTGCGGGCATGGTACCGCCATGAAATTCGAGAACTTCAAGGCCGGCCGCTGGCAGCAACGCTTCCAGTACAAGAGCTTGGAACCCCATCCGGTTGATCACGACTGGACTTGGGAAGACCCGCGCATCAACGTGTTGCTGGAATCGGCCAATCGCGCGTTGGGCGAACTCAATGCGTTTTCGTTGATCGTCCCCGACATCGACCTGTTCATCGAGATGCACGTCGTCAAGGAAGCACAGAAGTCGAGTCGCATCGAAGGCACGCAGACAGGGGTCAACGAGGCGCTGCTGCCCGAGAATCATATTCGCCCCGAGGCGCGCGACGACTGGCGCGAAGTGCGCAACTACATCGACGCCATCAACGGCGCGATTGCCGACCTGAAGACTTTGCCGCTGTCCAACCGTTTGCTGCGCAAGGCCCACGCGACGTTATTGAGTGGCGTTCGCGGCGAACACAAGTTGCCGGGCGAGTTTCGCACCAGCCAGAACTGGATCGGCGGATCGGGTCTGGCGGACGCAGCCTTCATTCCGCCGCACCATGAAGGCGTGCCGGAGTTGATGGGCGATCTGGAACGCTTCTGGCACGACGAGGCAATCACCGTGCCGCATCTCATCCGCGTAGCCATCAGCCACTACCAGTTCGAGACCATCCATCCGTTCCTCGATGGCAACGGCCGCATTGGTCGTTTGTTCATTCCGCTGTATCTCGTCAGCAACAACCTGCTGGCCAAGCCGTCGCTGTACCTGTCGGACTTCTTCGAGCGCAACCGCGCCAGCTACTACGACGCGCTGATGCGCGTGCGCGTGGCCAACGACCTGATCCACTGGGTTCGCTTCTTCCTGCGCGGGGTTGCCGAAACGGCCACCAGTGGGCGCGATGTGTTCCGCGAGATTCTGGAGATCCGCGCCGATGCCGAACAACGCATTGCGACGCTTGGTCGCCGATCCCCCAATGCCCGCAAGGCGTTGGATGCACTCTATCGCCGGCCGGTCATGGCGGCGGGGGAGTTGGAACACGAGATCGGCGTCTCCAAGCCCACTGCACACGCCCTGGTCAATGATCTTGAACGGCTGGGCCTGCTCAAGGAGATGACGGGCCAGATGCGCGATCGCCTCTACGTGTTCGAGGCTTACCTAACGCTTTTCGTTAGTTAACGATACGACGTTTCGCTTAACTAGCGTTGTCACGAAGTAAAGGCTGATGAAGGCCAGGCACCCAGGTTGCCAAACATGCCGCGCACGTCCAAACCCAAAGCCCCCAAAACCGTCGCCGCGCTGAATCGCAAGGAAGCCACGCGCACGAACATCCCGACCGCCGAATATCAGTCGGTGATGCACCCGTGTACCGGCGTTCAGCAAACCTCGGGCCGGGTCAGCGACGTGTATGCGATGCAGGAAGACTTCGCAAAGGTCGTCGAGGCCGGCTTTGCCAACATGATCGACGCAACGCTTGCGGGGGCCGACTCATGCCTGGCTTGAGTACGCCAACCCCACGTCGCCACCACGAGGATTCGCCATGCGCGCTTCCCTTCCTTTGCAGGATATGTCGGTCGAAGAAAAGCTTCGGGCGATGGAGCTTCTGTGGGCCGACCTCAGCCAGCATGCCGAAGCCGACCTGTCACCGGCTTGGCATGGCGATGAACTCGCCGCGCGTGCAACCGCGCTGGAATCGGGTGCGGAAACCACCGAAGCCTGGGACGCCGCCAAGGCCCGGATTCGCAGCGCGCATCCGTGAAGCTGCGCGTCCTGTCGGCGGCCGTTCGCGACCCAAGCGAGCGCTGATTCATCCAGATTCTCGTCATTCCCGCGAAAGCGGACTGCGTTGGCAGGATTGCCAACGCGAACGCCGAGGGCGGCCCCCCGGGCCAGCACCATAACGCGCATCGTGTGATGCACAATATGATGTACATTGCGCTCGTGTCCAACTGGGCACCCGGTGGAGAAAATCCCATGCGAACCACCATCAGCATCGATGACGACTTGCTGCAACAAGCCAGCGCCGCGACCGGCATCGACAAACCTTCGGAGCTCGTGCGCGAAGCGCTGCGCGCGCTGGTTCAACGCGAGGCGGCACAGCGCTTGATCCGACTGGGCGGCAGCGACCCGCATGCCGTCGCCGGTCCGCGGCGTCGACCGGTGCTCGCGCGCAAGCACACGCAGGGCACCAAGTGATCCTGGCCGACACGTCGGTCTGGATCGATCATCTGCACGGCGCGAACCACACCCTGCAGGACCTGCTGCAAGCCAACGAAGTGGCCTGTCACCCGTGCGTGATTGGCGAACTGGCTTGTGGTTCGCTCGCCAAGCGGCGCGAGGTGTTGGCCGTGCTGGCGCAGTTGCCGCAAGTACCGCAAGCCTCCCACGCGGAAACGCTGTGGCTGCTTGATCATCATCATTGTTACGGCCGCGGCATCGGCTGGGTGGATACCCACCTGCTGGCGAGTACGGCGTTGGCGCTGGAAACGCAGATCTGGAGCCGCGACAAGCGTTTGATGGCGGTGGCGACCGAACTCGGCCTGGCATGGCCCGCAACGGAACCCTGAACATGGCACGTAAACCCAGAACCCCCAAACAAGTCGCGAGCCTGAAGCACAAGGAGGCCAAGCGCACCAATATCCCGACCGCCGAGTACCAGTCGGTGATGCAGAAGGAAGCCAAGGCGCCGGTCAAGGTGAGCTATCCACGCGGCGCGCACGGGCTGGATGCCGAAAAGGACCAGCGCAACCGCGACCTCGACCCGCAACTGGTGTGGCGCGGCAAGGACAGCCAAGACTGGTCCGACCTTGTGGTCAACGCGCCGCCGCTGTACATCCAGGAAAAGGTCGGCCCCAAGGCCCTGATCGACGAGTTGATGCGCGAGAGCCGCGATCACCCATCGCGTCACAGCCGAGGGGCCGCGGCCGATCACCCCTCCCCTTCAAGGGGAGGGGCAGGGGGTGGGGATGGGTTGGGTGCGGGCGAACCGCGCGACCAACCCGACCTCTTCGGCGACTTCAACGGCCTGCCTGAAGGCGCCGACAAGACCGACTTCTACCACTACGAGGGCAACTGGCAGAACCGCATGATCCTCGGCGATTCGCTGCAGGTGATGGCCAGCCTCGCCGAGCGCGAAGGCCTGCGCGGCAAGGTCCAGTGCATCTACCTCGATCCGCCCTACGGCATCAAGTTCAACTCCAACTTCCAGTGGTCCACCACCAGCCGCGACGTCAAGGACGGCAACGCGGAGCACATCACCCGCGAGCCGGAACAGGTCAAGGCCTTCCGCGACACTTGGCGCGACGGCATCCACTCCTACCTCACCTACCTGCGCGACCGGCTGACCGTGGCGCGCGACCTCTTGGCCGAATCCGGCTCGATCTTCGTGCAAATCGGGGATGAGAATGTCCACCGCGTGCGGGCGGTGATGGATGAGGTGTTTGGGGATGACAATTTCGTCAGTCAGATCTTCGTGCAGAAATCTGGCGGGTTCGCATCGGGAAGGCTTGACAATATCGGTGACTACATCCTGTGGTATGCACGTGATACCGCGCGCTTAAAGTTCAGGCCGCTGCTTGACAACAAAGCGAACGCCAAGAGCGGAATGTCAAACTATCCGAACCTTATGCTGGGTAGTTATGAAGAGAGATTACTCAATAAAGAGGAGCGGGACGGTGTGATATCGCTACCCAAAGGTGCGAAGCTATTCGGAGTGCATTCAATTACGAGCGCGAGAACGCTCGGCGGTGGCGATACCAAGAGCTTCCCTTTTGAAGGTAAAATTTACACGCCCGGGAATAACACATTCAAGACGGATTCCGGCGGCCTACAAGTGCTTAATAAGTCAGGCCGCTTTAGAGCTACGGCGAAGAGACTTGGTTACGTCCGATTCTTCGATGACTTTGCGGCAGTAACCATAAACAATAATTGGAGCGATACGCGGGGTGACATGGGGATGATCTATGTCGTCCAAACGTCCACAAAAATTATCGAGCGCTGCATCCTGATGGCCACCGACCCCGGCGATTTGGTGCTCGATCCGACCTGCGGCTCGGGCACCACGGCTTACGTCGCCGAGCAATGGGGCCGCCGCTGGACCACCATCGACACCTCGCGCGTGGCGCTGGCGCTGGCCCGCGCGCGCATCATGGGCGCGCGCTATCCGTATTACCTGCTGGCCGATTCGAAGGAAGGTCAGTTGAAGGAAGCCGAAGTCACCCGCAGCGTGCCGAAGTCCACGCCGACGTACGGCAACATCGGCCTCGGCTTCGTGTACGAACGCGTACCGCCCATCACGCTGAAATCCATCGCCAACCACACCGAGATCGACGTCATCTGGGACAGGTTCCGGCAAACCCTGGAACCGTTGCAGCAGCAGCTCAACCAGGCGCTCGGCCGAACACCTGTAGGAGCGGGCCCTGCCCGCGATGCTTCTGGCGGTCGCGCGCGTGGCGCGCTCCTACGGGAGTGGCAAGAATGGGAAATCCCGCGCGAAGCCGACGCCAAATGGCGGGGCGCAGCGAAAAAGCTGCACGCCGAGTGGTGGCGACAACGCATCGCGCGCCAGCGCGAAATCGACGCCTCCATCGCCGCCAAGGCCGATTTCGAAAACCTCTACGACAAACCTTACGAGGACGGAGGGAAAGTCCGCGTCGCCGGCCCCTTCACCGTCGAAAGCCTGTCCCCCCACCGCGTGCTGGGCGTGGACGAGCACGGTAACCCGGTGGACAGTGACCAGTGGTCAGTGGTCAAAGACCAGCCGCCCCACGACTTTGCCGCGATGATCCTGGAGAACTTGCGCACCGCCGGCATGCAACAGGCCCACAAGGACGGCCGCATCAGCTTCACCTCGCTCGTGCCCTGGCCGGGCCGGCTGGTGTGCGCCGAAGGCCGGTTCGACAGTGACCAGTGGCTAGAGAGCAGTGGTCAGTGCTCAGTGACCAGTGATCGGAATGGCCGCGAGCGCAGCGAGCACAACGAGCACAACCCACCGACCACCGGTCACCAGCCACTGGCCACTGAAAAGCGCGCAGCGATATTCATCGGCCACGAGTTCGGCACCGTCTCCCGGCCCGATCTGGTGGACGCCGCACGCGAGGCCGGTGACGCCGCAACAGGTGCTGGCCCTCAACCGCGGCCACTGGAGCATCGAAAGCGTCCACTACCTGATCGACTGGAACTATGCCGAGGACCGCAGCCGGATCCGCAGCGGCCATGGCCCGGCCAATGTGACCCGCCTGCGCCGCTTCGCTGTGGGCCTGCTCAAGCCCTTCCAAAAGCCGGGGCAGCCTATCGCCGCGATGATGCGCCAACTCGCGCGCCGACCTCTCCAGGTACTCGATTACCTGAGACTGACGGCCAACTCAGCCGGGACTGGCCGCAGCCGGGCGTAAGAACAAATTTGCCTTGCGTTCAATCGGCCTCGCAGTTGCCGAGGCTAGTGGACGCAAGTTATACGGGGCAGCGATGTTCAAAGCGCGCGATGTGCGTGTGGCATCCCTTGAGATTGTGCCCGACGACCCACCAGATCGGCATGCGGTCATTCGCCGCTGGCCTTGGATCGAGAACGACCCCAAGTTGCGAAAAGCACAGCAAAGCGAGCACGCGCTAGTTCTGGTCAGCGCAGTCGGTGAGCCGCTGTTGTTCAATGGGGGGCTGGCGTGGACTTCCGGATAGCGGACACCTTCAC
>JBOHYT010000201.1:0-5084 GCA_050738055.1 Rhodanobacteraceae bacterium | reverse complement strand
CCACATGTCCCAAGCCACCGCGAGCGCGCGGGTCGAATGCAGCGGGATCGGCGGCTGCAGGAAGATCGCGATCAACGCGACCAGCAGATACAGCGGCAGCCACCACGCGAGGGCGCGCAGGCGTTCGAGGCGGGCGAAGGAAGCGTCGTTCAAAGGGTGCGTGATTCGCGGCGCGAAGCGCGATTGTAGTGGGCGCCGCGTAGTGGGTGAGGCAAATCCGCTCCGGAAACGTCGGATTCATTTCGTGGATGCCAAGCCCGTTGAAGCAGGGAAGAGTGCGACTGCGATCGAGAGCTTGCGGGTCAGGGCTTCCTTACGCGGCGTGGGGCAATTCGGGTTCGCGCGCCGGCAGGTACCGGCGAGCGCGAGCATCCGCCGGATCTTCCCAAGCGCGCGCGGCTCGGTTTCGCAAACGTGTACCGGCCCGCGCCGGTGCGCGTGCAGCACTTCCAGCATCTGCCAGCGCGGCGGGCTCAAGGCCAGCGGACGGTGCCGCGCGGTGACCTGGAACACCCGCGCGACGTCCGGATGCGTCGCGTAGAGCTGCGCGCTGAACGGCCCGGTCCCGAGCAGCACGCACGCCTCGCCGTAGCCGACGCGCAAGCGATGCAACAGCGGCGCCAGCAACAGCATGTCGCCGAGCCGGCCGAAACGGATCACGACGGGACGCATGGGGGTCGGTGTCGTCGGAGCAGCCATCGTGAGTCAGACTGGAGAATGCCGTTCCGATCGGTGCATGGGCGGCTTGAAAGCACCAGCTTTACCACGGATCGACACGGATGAACACGGATCGAGCTTTATCCGAATCCGTGCGAATCCGTGCGAATCCGTGGCAAGAAAAGCTTTTGATCCGATCGGCGGTACGCCAGGGTCGAAGCGGCTGTTGGACGGGGCGGGAAACGTACTGGCGTTCGGGTCTTTCAGGTTCGGTCATGCGGGTGCGGACGCACGCGTCGAAGCGGCGGTCACGGACGGTCGCGGAGGCAACGACTGCCACGCGGCGATCACTTCGTCGAGCGAAATGCAATCCACGCGATCGCGCTCCGGCAATCCGCCCAGCGCGATCACCGTGCTGCCGGTCGGGCTGCGTGGCAGCCACAGCGTCGGCGGTTGCGCGCCGTACAACACGACCAGCGGACAGCCGAGCGCCGCGGCGGCCTGCGCGGGACCGGTATCGATCGAAATCATTGCGGTCGCGCGTTCGCAGAGCGCCAGCAGGCGCCGCAGCGGCAGTTGGTCGCCCGCGGCGAGCGCGCGTTCCGAGTGCACCGCAGCGGCGATGGTGCGCAGCATCGCCGCCTCCGGCGGCGCGCCGCACAGCATGATCCGGGTCGCGGTGTCGCGTGCCAGGATCGCGTGGATCAGGCCGACCCAGTTTTCGAGCGGCCACTGCTTGTCGTCGCCAAGGTGTCCGGCGCGCCCGCGCTTCAGCGTGCGCTTGTTGCCGGGTTGCAGCAGCACCAGTGGCGCGGCGTCGAAGCCGTGTGCCGCGAGCCATGCGCGCAGGTCGGCGCGATCGGAATCGTCGACGTCGAGGCTGGGCGCGTCGATCCGGTCGGCCTTGGTGGCGGGCGGCGCCGACGCGAAGGCCGCGGGCGTCATCGCGCCGAAGCGATGCCAGCGGTCGATCCAGTGTTCGCCGTCGCGCAACATGCAATCCGGATTGGCGAACACGCAGCGGTCGCCGGGGACGCGCGCGTGCGCCAGCAGCCAGCGAACCTTGTCGATCGACCAATCGTCGCACACGTACACCGGACCGGGCGGTTGCGCGCGTAACCGGGCGACCAGCCGCTGCTGGCTCGCATCCAGCCAGTACGGCCGCTTGCGGCTGGCGAGAGCGAGGGTGTCCGCGACGTCCGGATGGCCGGCGTACAGCGGTTCCAGCCAGCGGCCCGAACCGAGCACCCGGCAGGGCTGCCCGTAGCGCCCGTGCAGCATTCGCAGCAACGGCGTCAGCAACACCATGTCGCCGAAGGCACCGAAGCGGATCACCAGGGGAGTGGCTTGGGGTTGGGTCATCTGCGGCCTCGCGGTCGGTTTGCCAGTTTCGCGGGCCTGTCTGTCGCCGACCTTTCCGGGCGGCCCGCTACACTCGCGGAATCTAAGGATGCGCCCATTGTCGCCATGTCCGAACGCCCCCGCATCTCGGCGTGCGTGATCACCCTGAACGAAGCCGACCGGATCGCGGACTGCCTTGCCTCGCTCGGGTTCTGCGACGAGCGGCTGGTGGTGGATTCGGGGTCGACCGATGCAACCTGCGCGATTGCCGCGGCGCAGGGCGCGCGCGTGATCGAACACGCCTTCGAGGGATTTCGCACCCAGAAGGCTTTCGCGGTGGGCGAAGCGCGCAACGACTGGGTGCTGTGCCTGGATGCCGACGAGCGCGTGACGCCGGCGCTCAAGGCATCCATCGAAGTCGCGCGCGATGCGGGGTTCGCCGACGACGCGGGCTACCGCTTTGCGCGCGCCACCGAATACTTCGGCGCTTTCCTGCGCCACGGCAACGCGTATCCCGATCGCGTGCTGCGGCTGTTTGACCGCCGCCGGGGTGGCTGGCGCGCGGGCCGTGAAATCCACGAGCACGCGGTCGTCGAAGGCGCGGTGGCAATGCTTGCGGGCGACCTGCAACACGTTGCCTATCGCTCGCTGGACGACCAGCTCGCGCGCTATCGCCGCTACGCGGCAATGATGGCGGCGCACATGCAGGCCGCCGGCCGGCGTGCGCGGTTGCGCAATCTCATCGTCAATCCCGCGTGGCGGTTCCTGCGCGGCTACGTGCTGCGCGCGGGGTTCCGCGACGGCTGGCGCGGTTTCCTGTTCGCCTGCATGGAAGCCGATTACGTGCGCGAGAAATTCGCGCGGCTATGGTTGCTGCAGCACGGCGGCGACTGACACGGTCGCGCCGCGGCCGGCGTGCTGTCAAAATGCCGCCTTTCGCGACGCCTCGATGAGGGATGGCCTGGATGAAAACCGCATTGATCACTGGCGTCTCCGGCCAGGACGGCGCGTACCTGACGCAGCTTCTGCTGGACAAGGGCTACCAAGTCTACGGCGCATACCGGCGCACCAGTTCGGTGAACTTCTGGCGGATGGATGAACTTCGCGTCACCACGCACGCCAACCTCGAACTCGTCGAATACGACCTCACCGATCCCGGCTGCAGCATGCGGCTGATCAAGAAGGTGCAGCCGGACGAGGTGTACAACCTCGCCGCGCAGAGTTTCGTCGGGGTGTCGTTCGAGCAGCCGGCCACCACTGCCGAAATCACCGGTCTGGGTGCGTTGCACCTGCTCGAAGCGATCCGCAGCGTGAAGCCGGACACGCGCTTCTACCAGGCCTCGACCTCGGAGATGTTCGGCAAGGTCCAGGCCGTTCCGCAAAACGAGCACACGATGTTCTGGCCGAGGAGTCCGTACGGCGTCGCCAAGCTGTTCGCGCACTGGACCTGCGTGAATTTCCGCGAATCGTTCGGGATCTTCGGTGCCAGCGGGATCCTGTTCAACCATGAATCGCCGCTGCGCGGACGCGAGTTCGTCACCCGCAAGATCACCGACGCGGCGGCGCGGATCCAACTGGGCCAAATGGACACGCTGGAACTCGGCAACCTCGGTGCCAAGCGCGACTGGGGTTTCGCGAAGGAGTACGTCGAGGGCATGTGGCGGATGCTGCAGGCGGATGAACCCGACACCTTCGTGCTCGCGACCGGCCGCACCGAGACGGTGCGCGATTTCGCGACGCTCGCGTTCAAGGCCGCCGGCATCGACCTCGAATGGAAGGGCAAGGAGCAGGACGAGACCGGCGTCGATCCCAAGACCGGCAAGACCCGGGTGCAGGTCAATCCGAAGTTCTACCGTCCGGCCGAGGTGCACATGCTGATCGGCGACGCTGCCCACGCGCGCGAAAAACTTGGCTGGCAGGCCACGACCACGCTGGAAGAGCTGTGCCGGATGATGGTTGAGGCGGACATGCGGCGGATCGAACGTGGCGTCTCGTTCTGATGACTCACACCCACAACCCCCATCCGGTCCATGCTGCGCATGGCCCGGATCGCTCCCTTGACTCAAGGGGGCTGCAGAAACCACGTCGTGCGCTCCTGACCGGCTGCCACGGTTTCTCGGGGCGCTACGTCACGGCGGAACTCGAAGCCGCCGGATACGATGTGGTCGGCCTCGCCCACGACGACGAGCCGCCGCGCGAAGGCGTGCTGCGCGCCAACCTGCTGGACCGCAGTGCGGTGCGCCGCGTGGTCGACGAGGCGTGTGCCGATGCCGTCGTGCACCTCGCCGCGATTTCGTTCGTCGCGCACGGCGACGCGGACGAAATCTACCGGACCAACATCGTCGGTACCCGCAACCTGCTGGAAGCGCTCGCCGCCGCCGACACCCGGCCGCGCAGCGTGGTCATCGCGAGCAGCGCCAACATCTACGGCAACGCCGAAGTCCTGCCGATCGACGAGGACACGCCGCCCGCACCGGCCAACGACTATGCGGTCTCGAAATTCGCGATGGAAGCGATGGCGCGGCTGTGGATGGACCGGCTGCCGATCACGCTGGTGCGACCGTTCAACTACACCGGCGCCGGCCAGTCGGAAAACTTCCTGATCCCGAAGATCGTCGCGCATGTCCGGCGCGGCGCGAAGGCCATCGAGTTGGGCAACACCGATGTGTCGCGGGATTTTTCCGACGTGCGTGACATCGCGCACGCGTATGCCGCAATCGTCGCTGCGGCGCCCGCGGGCCTCGCCGTCAACCTTTGTTCCGGGGTCGCGCATTCGCTCGACGAGGTGCTCCGGATGATGGCGAAGATCGCGGGTTACGCGATCGAGGTGCGGGTGAACCCCGCCTTCGTGCGCGGCCACGAAGTGAAACGGCTGGTCGGCTCGAACGCGCGCTTGCGCGCGCTCACCGGCTTTGCGCCGTCGATTCCGCTCGAGGAAACGTTGCGCTGGATGGTTGCGGAAACACCTGCGTGATCGCCGCACGGCCGCGCATGTTGCGATGTCCGACCTGATGAGCGCTGAAGTTCAACATGTTCACTTTGTCATTCCGGGGGCGCCCGCGCAGTTTGCGGGCGGAACCCGACTG
>JBOHYT010000200.1:0-9471 GCA_050738055.1 Rhodanobacteraceae bacterium | reverse complement strand
GCCGCGCACGCCGGGCATCCGCTGGCCGGCGATCCCAAGTACGGCGACCGCGAGGCCAACAAGCGCTTTCGCGAGCTCGGTTTGAAGCGGATGTTCCTGCACGCCGCGCGCTTCGAGTTCGAACTGGACGAACGCGCCTACAGCTTTTCCACGCCGTTGCCCGATGACCTGCGCGCGGTGCTCGATCGCCTGCAGGCGGACACTTCGCGCGTGGCACGCTGATCGTCAACGGCTCTTTTTACCACGGATTGACACGGATCAACACGGATGAAAGCGAGCCAGTCGGTGTTCGTCCGCGTCGGTTTATGGCGGACGTCCTTGCGGTCGGTGAGATGAACAGAAATGTCTTTGACACGGATTGGCGCGAATGGATGCGGATCTGGAGTAATATCCGTGTGCATCCGTGAAAGTCCATGGCAGAGGTTTTTGTCTCCACGTAGCGCGCGGGATTCCACGCGCGAAGAAGGGCACCCCCGCGGTTACCCGTGTCAGGAAAGCTTTGCTTGATCCGTGCGCATCCGTGCAGATCCGTGGTAAATGCTCTTCGTGCAATTTCGTCGCTGCTAGAATCGCGGGCTTTCGCGAACCGCAGACCCGCGCATGAAACTGAGCATCTTCGGTACCGGCTACGTCGGCCTCGTGACCGGCACCTGCCTCGCCGAGATGGGCAACCACGTGCTTTGCATGGACGTGGATGCGGACAAGATCGCGCGGCTCGGGCGGGGCGAGATTCCGATCTTCGAGCCCGGCCTCGAACCACTGGTCAAGCGCAACTTTGATGCCGGACGGCTCGCGTTCAGCACCGACGCGGCTGCGGCCGTCGCGCACGGCGATATGCTCTTCATCGCGGTCGGCACGCCACCCGACGAGGACGGCAGCGCCGATTTGCAGTACGTGGTGGCGGTCGCGCGGAGCATCGGCGAGCACCTGGACCGCTATGCGGTGGTCGTCGACAAGTCGACCGTGCCGGTCGGTACCGCGGATCGCGTGCGCGGGGAAATTTCGGCGGCACTTGAGGAACGCGGCGCGGAAATCGCCTTCGACGTCGTGTCCAACCCGGAATTCCTGAAGGAAGGTGATGCGGTCAACGACTGCATGAAGCCAGAGCGCATTATCGTGGGGTCGTCTTCGCCGCGCGCGGTCGACGCCCTGAAAAGCCTGTACGCGCCGTTCAACCGCAACCACGAGCGCATCGTGGTGATGGACGAGCGCTCTGCCGAGCTGACCAAGTACGCGGCCAACGCGATGCTCGCGACCAAGATCAGTTTCATGAACGAGATCGCCAACATCGCCGAACGCGTGGGGGCCGACGTCGAAATGGTGCGCCACGGCATCGGCGCCGATCCGCGCATCGGGTACCACTTCATCTATCCCGGCAGCGGTTACGGCGGCTCGTGTTTTCCCAAGGACGTGCAGGCGCTGGAACACACCGCGATCACGCACGGCTACGACGCGCGCCTGCTGGGCGCGGTGGAGGCCGTCAACCGCGATCAGAAGCGCAAACTGTTCGACCTGATCACGCGGCATTTCGATGGCAAGCTGCGCGGAAGGACCGTCGCGCTTTGGGGGCTTGCGTTCAAACCCAACACCGACGACATGCGCGAGGCGCCCAGCCGCGTGTTGATGGAAGCGTTGTGGCAAGCGGGCGCGAAGGTGCGTGCGTTCGATCCGCAGGCGCGTGGCGAGACCGCGCGCATCTATGGCAAGCGCGGCGACCTCGCCCTGTGCGACGATCCGTGGGCGGCGCTCGATGGTGCCGACGCGCTGGCGGTGGTGACCGAGTGGAAGCTCTTCCGCAGCCCCGATTTCGCGCGCATCAAGTCGGTGCTGAAGAATCCGGTGATTTTCGACGGCCGCAACCTGTACGATCCCACGATGGTCGAATCCGCAGGATTGGCCTATTACGGCATCGGCCGCGGCTGCAGCGTGACCAACCCGGAGGCCTGAGCATGGCGACCCCGCCCGACGAACGCATGAACGAGCTCGAGTTGAAGCTGACCTTCCTCGACGACGCGGTGGCGTCGTTGAACGACAGCGAAACCCAACAGTCGCAGCGGCTGCTGAAGCTGGAAAACGCATTGACGGAACTTCGTCTGGAACTCTTCGCCTTGCGCACCAATCTTTCCGAGGACGTCCGGGACGAGCCACCGCCGCATTATTAGTGCATTCATCCATGAATGCTGCGTTGTTGGAATACTCGGTGAGCGCATGGGTTCCAAGGTTTGCGACTCCAGAACGGCCATCCATGGCTTGACTTTCCACAACAGCCGCTTCGAACGCGGCGAACCAGCACAACAAACGTCGTCATTCCGGGGCCATCGCCGGCTCCATCGGCGATGGAACCCGGAATCCATCTTTGAGCATGACCGAATCCCTCCGCGACCAGTTACTGAAAGCCGGATTCCAGCCGTCGCCGAAGCCGAAGGCGAAACAGCACAAACAAGCCACACCTGAACCGCGCAAGCCTCGCGAATCCGCCGAGCCCGACCTTGCGAAGGCCTTCGCATTGCGTGCGCAGGTAGAGCGCAGCGAGCGCGAAACCGCCGAGCGCGAAGCGCGCGAGAAGGCCGCGGCGAAGAAGGAACGCAAGCGCAGGTTGCAGGCGCTGCTGGCTGGCAAGACGCTGAACCGCGACGCCGCCGAGCAGGTCCGCAACTTCGAGTACGCGGGGAAGATCCGTCGCATCTACGTGACGAAGGAACAGCTCGCGCAGCTCAATTCGGGCGATCTCGGCATCATCATGCACGGCGGTCGCGCGCTACTGGTTTCGCGTGATGTTGCCCTGGCTGCACAAGCCGTCGCAGCGGATGCTGTTGCCTTGCTGTTGGAACCCGGTGCATCGGTAGCAGACGACGGCGTTCCCGACGACCTGGTGTGGTGACAAAGGGAGCTCGCGCAGGGTGGAACCCGCGCAGGGTGGAACCCGCGAAGCGGTTTCCACCGGTCGGTTTCCACCAATCGGTTTCCACCGACATCACGTCGTGGCAAATCCTGACTGATCGTGGTTTGGGCGCTGGATATGCTTGTTGCCGGTCCTACATACGGTGTTTCTTATGCCCAATTACCGGCGCGCCTGGACCCCCGGGGCAACCTGGTTCTTCACCGTCAATCTGGTCACCCGGCGTGGCAACGATTTGCTGGTGCGCCGGATCGACTTGCTGCGTGAATGCGTGGCTCGGGTGAAGTCGCTGCATCCGTTTCGCATCGATGCGTGGGTGGTGCTGCCCGAGCACATGCATTGCATCTGGACCTTGCCGGCGGATGATGCGGACTATCCGATGCGTTGGAGGTTGATCAAGACGCGTTTTTCGAGGCGGCTGCCGGCGAACGAATACCGCTCCGCAACGAGAGCGGCGCGCGGCGAGCGCGGGATTTGGCAACGACGTTATTGGGAGCACATGATCCGCGACGAAACGGACATGCGCCGCCACATGGATTACGTGCACATCAACCCGGTAAAGCACGGCTGGACAAATCGCGTGGTGGATTGGCCGCATTCGAGCTTCCACGCGTGGGTAGCGAAGGACGTGTATCCGTCAGATTGGGCCGAGGATACGGAATTGCGGGTACACGGGGACGAGTAGGGCGGAACCCGCGTAGCGGTTTCCGCCGTTCGTCCGCGGCGAAAAGCTGTCGGTGGAAAACGCTACGCGGGTTCCACCCTACGCGTGTTCCACGCTACGCGTTGGCGTGTCGGCGTCGTAGGGCGGAATCGGCGCAGCCGCTTCCGCCGAGCGGCACAAGGGGAAACCGATTGGGGGAAACCGGCCGGTGGACCGGTGGAAACCGCTTCGCGGGTTCCACCCTACGCGTGTTCCACGCTTCGCCGGTTCCACCCTGCGCGGGTTCCGTCCTATATCGGTTTTGCCAGGGAGGGATTGAACCAGCCCTGTTTCGGGGCGAAGCGTGCGCCGTGCGCGTGCGCCAGCGCTTCGAGTTTTTCGCGCAAGACGCCTGCACCGGTGGTGCGAATGTACTGGATCGGGCCGCCGCGGAACGGCGCGAAGCCGGTGCCGAAGATCACGCCGGCATCCAAGAGATCCGCGTCGGCGACCACGCCATCGTGCAGGCAGGCCACCGCTTCGTTGAGCATCGGCAGGATCAAACGGTCTTCGAGATCCGCGGGCGCGCGGTAGTTCGAATCGACCCTCGGTATTTCGGGCTTGCCGTTTTTCCACACGTAAAAACCCTGGCCATCCTTCTTGCCGCGCTTGCCGGCTTCGACCTTGTCGGCAATGCCGGCCGGCACTTCCAGTTTCAGAAACGGCCCCAGCTCGTTGCCGACCGACAGCGCGACATCCAGCCCCACCGTGTCGATCAGTTCGATCGGACCCATTGGCATGCCGAAGTGTTTGCCCGCGTGGTCGATCACCGGATCGGGGATGCCCTCGGTGTGGCAGCGGACGGCTTCCAGCAGATACGGCATCAGGATCCGGTTGACCAGGAATCCCGGCGTGCCTTTCACCGGCAGCGGCAGTTTGCCGATCGCCTTCACCCATGCCCATGCGCGTTTTTCCAGGGTGGGGTCGAGCGCGTCATGGCGCACCACTTCCACCAGCGGCATTTGCGCGACCGGATTGAAAAAATGCAGCCCGAGAAAACGTCGCGGTTCGTGCACCGCACTCCGCAATTCGTCCAGCGGAATTGATGAGGTGTTGGTGGCGATCAGTGCATCGCACGCGATCTTCGGTTCGATTTCGCGATACACCGCTTGCTTGGCTTCCGGATCCTCGAAGATGGCCTCGATCGCGAGCTGTGACGATGCGATTCCGTTGCCTTCGACGTCGGTCTTGAGGCGATGGACGGCGGGGTCGATGCGGTCGGCGGTCTTCAGCTTCTTTTCGAACAGTCCCCGCGCGCGCGCCAGCGCGGGTTCGACCAGCGCCATCTCGCGATCCTGCAGCGTCACCTCCAAGCCACGCAGCGCGGCCCACGCCGCGATGTCGCCGCCCATCACGCCGGCGCCGACCACGTGCACGTGGCGGATGCCGTGCGCTGTATCGCCGGCGAGGCCGCGCAGGCGTTCGCGCAGGAAGAAGACCCGGATCAAATTGTGCGCGGTTGCGGTTTCCGCGAGCCTGGCAACTGATCGCGCCTCCAGCTTGAGCCGCTGGTGGATGTCGCCGCCGCCGCGGCGCCAGACCTCGATCAACGCGGAGGGCGCCGGATAGTGTTGTGGCGCGGCCTTGGCCGCGGCCTGCTTGCTGACGATCGGCGCGAGGATCTGGCGGACTGGCCACCAGTTGCTGAACCAGGCCCGCGCGCGCAGCGGGAAAGGCCGCGCGATCGGGTGCAGCGCGAGCTTCCTCGCTTCGTCCAGCAATGCCTCGGAGGCGGCCAGCCGGTCGACCAACCCGTCGCGGAGGGCGTGCGCGGCGCTGGACGGCCTGCCCGTCAACAGCAAGGGCAGCGCCGCCGTCGCGCCGATCAGGCGCGGCAGGCGCGCGGTGCCGCCCCAGCCGGGGTGGATGCCGAGCAGCACTTCGGGCAGCGCGATGCGGGTTTCCGGGGAGCGCGCCGCAACACGCATCCGGCAGGCGAGGGCGAGTTCCGTGCCGCCGCCCATGCACGTGCCGTGGATCGCAGCGACCGTCGGCATCGGCAGTTTCGCGAGGCGTTCGAACACGCGCTGGCCGTGTTCGATCTGTTCGCGCACGGTTCCGTCGCGGGCGTATCCTTCGAACTCATGCAGGTCGGCGCCGACCGCGAAACCCGAGGGTTTGCCGGAATGGATCACGATGGCGGCCGGACGTTCGATGGCGACGCGTTCCAGCATCGCGTCCAGTTCGTCCAGCACCGCGTGGGAAAGCGCATTGACGCTGCTGCCGGCGCGATCGAGGGTGAGCACCAGCACGCCGTCGGCGCCGGCCGAAACCTTCCAGTGGCTGAATCGCAAACCGTCGAACACTTCTCGGTCCTTTCGTCGGCGTCCCGGCATCATCGTCCGGGCAGGGATTCGGGTCAACGTCCGGATCAGGGAATGAGCTTGGCAGAGCGTGGTTCGGCAAAGGAGTTTCCACGGGCCGGTGGCGATGGCGCCGCCAGGCCCGATGGCGACCAGGAGATCGAATTGCTGCGTGCGCTGGCTGCGGTGCTGCGGCCCGGCCGCGCTGCGACCATGATGCCGGGCCTGCTGCAACGCGCGATGGACGCACTCGCGATGGACCTGATGATCGTGGCCGAACGCGACGCCGCCAGCCGCGCGCTGCAGCCGCTCGCGCGCATCGACCGGCTGTCGATGCCGGGAGCACCCGACGCGCTGCGCCAGCGGTTCGTCGAGCAGGCGTTGGCCGGCGAAGAGGTCGTCCGTGCCGTCGACGGGAATCCGCTCCCGGCGGAGCGCCCGTTCGTGCTTGCCACCGGCTGCACGCTCTATGCGGCGATCCCGTTGTTCGATACGCGCGGCAACGTGCTGGGCGTGATGGTGTGCGCGTCGGGACGCGCCGGCCCGTTCGATCCCGAGCGCCTGCGGGCGTTGCTCGGAATCGTCGCCTCGCGATTTGCGTCCGCGCTGGAGTTGCGCGCCGAACGCGAACGCGGACGCCGCCGCACCCTGCTGGATGGCCTGACCGGACTGCCGACCCGCACACTGTTCAACGATCGCCTCCAATCCGCCTTGCACGATGCGCGGCGCACGGGCGAAGTGTTCGCGGTGCTGTTCGTGGATCTCGATCGTTTCAAGGGCATCAACGATTCGCTCGGCCATGGCGTCGGCGACCAGGTGCTGATGGCACAGGCGCAGCGGCTGCAGTCGCTGCTGCGTGCCTCCGATACCGTCGCGCGCTATGCGGGCGACGAGTTCATGGCGATCCTGCGGCACGTTGGCGACCGCGCGGACATCGCGCGCGCCGCGGACAAGTTGCTGAAGGGCATGCAGGCGCCGCTGATCCTCGAGAACGGTTCCGAATTGCAGGTGACCGCGTCGATCGGCGTCAGCGTCTACCCCGACGACGCGTTCGATGCGGAAGGACTGATTGCGCACGCCGACCAGGCGATGTACAGCGCCAAGGGCCGGGGGCGCAACCAACTGCAGACGTTCGGCAACGGCGAGGCGCATCGCCAACATGCCGACATGGAAGCGCGGCTGCGCGATGCTGAGGCGCACGCTGAGTTGTGCCTGCATTACCAGCCGCAGGTGGACGTCGCGTCGGAAGAGATCATCGGGGTCGAGGCATTGCTGCGCTGGCGGCACCCGGTGCTGGGCATGCTGGGCCCCGGTTTCTTTTTGCCGCTGGCGGAGGAGACCGGCTTGATCATCCCGATCGGCGACTGGGTATTCCGGCAAGCCTGCAGCGACTTTGCGCAATGGCGGCGCCGCACCGGCGTTGCCCTGCGGCTGGCGGTGAACCTGTCCGCGTTGCAATGGCTGCGCCCGAACCTGGCGACGATGATCGAGACCTGCTGTGGCGACGCAGGTGTGGAGCCCGGCCTGCTCGACCTGGAAGCGACCGAAAGCGTGCTGGCGCACCCGCCGCCCGAGCTGGTCGGAACCCTGCGGACGCTGCGCCGGATCGGCTGCCGGATCGTGATCGACGATGCCGGCGCCGGGCACCTCGCGCCCGATGATGTCGCCGGGCTGCCGATCGACGCGGTCAAGATCGACCACAGTTTCGTGCGCAACATTGGCAGCGATCCCGACGACGAGGCGGTGATCATCGCCATGCTCGACGCCGCGCGCAGGCAGGGGCGGCGGGTGGTTGCCGAGGGCGTCGAAACCGAGCGGCAGCTCGGGTTCCTGCGCGAGCGGGGCTGCGAGGCCGCCCAGGGGTATCTGTTCTCGCGGCCGCTGGATGCCGATGCGTTCGCCGCTCTGCTGGCCGGGCGCAGACCGCTGGCGCGTCCGGCCGGCTGATCCGCGTCAACGAGTGGTGACGACTCGCCGTTCCCTCACCCAGTGACGGGCTCCCGCTTGCAACGGATGGTTCACGAAACCCCCGCTACGCTTGATGGGACGGGGAATCGTCCCCACCATCATGTCACACGAGACAGGGCTCAGGGTCAGGCAAATGGCGGAACCGGTTGAACTTTCGCGCGTCGAGCGCGGTCACACCGAGGCGCACGATGCGTCCGGTGCCGTAGGGAGTGCCGCCCGGATGGGCGATGTCGAAACCGATCGCGCTCTGGTCGCACGCGTGCGCAAAGGTGACAACAAGGCTTTTGATCTGCTGGTGCGCAAATACCAGCACAAGATCATCGGCTTGGTGTCGAGGTACGTACACGACTGGAGCGAGTGTGAGGATGTCTCGCAGGAAGCCTTCATCCGCGCCTATCGCGCGATCGGCAATTTCCGCGGCGACAGCGCGTTCTACACCTGGATGTACAAGATCGCCGTGAATACCGCCAAGAACCATCTGGTTGCGCAAGGCCGCCGCCCTCCGGCGGAGGACATCGACGCCGAGACCGCCGTGCAGTTCGATTCCGGCACCCGTCTGCGCGACGAAGCCACCCCCGAACACGAATTGGCGCGCCGCGAGATTGAACAAACGGTGTTCGCCACGGTCGAAAAGTTGCCCGAGGAATTGCGCGACGCGATCACCCTCCGCGAGGTCGATGGGCTGTCGTACGAGGAAATCGCGATGCGCATGGGTTGCCCGATCGGCACCGTTCGCTCGCGGATCTTCCGGGCGCGCGAGGCCATCGATGAACAATTGCGACCACTGCTGTCCAATGACGGACCCTGATCTCCCATCCGTACCGCAAGACGATGCCTCCCCGGGTCGAGGGGCTGGCGGGTCGTTGCAGGGTGAAAGATGGCTGCGGTTCGCAAAACCTGCCGTACTGTTTTGGTGACACGGGGCCGGATTGCCGCCCCGACCTGTGAGCGAGGAAGCTGCTGATGGACCCGACCAGTCGCGAAGACCTTTCCGCCCTGATGGATGGCGAGCTTGCCGCCGAACCCACGCGCTTCCTGATGCGGCGGCTCGACCACGACCCTGCGCTTGCCGCGATGTGGTCGCGCTGGCACCTGATCCGCGCCTGTCTCGCGTCCGATTCCGCGCGGATGTCGGCGCAACGTACGGACAATGATTTCGCGGCGCGGATCGCCAACGCGCTCGATGCCGGGCAGACCACGCAGGCGCGACCGAGGCAATGGGCACGTTACGTGGGTGGTGGCGCGATTGCCGCGAGTGTCGCGGTCGCGGCGCTGATGTTGAACACGCCGGCTTCCCGGATCGATGCGCCGGCGCCGGTGGCGCAGAGCCGGGCCGCCTCATCGGGTTCACCGGTGCCAACCTCGCTGGCCGCCGCGTCGCCGTCGGCCGAAGTCGCCGTTCCGCCAGGGTTGCTTTCGCGTCAGCCGACCGTGCTCGGCGCACAGCCTGCTTCGGCCAACGTGGTGTACGGCACCGGCTTGATGCAACCGGATTATTTGCAACGCGCGACCTACGCGCGCGATGTCGCGTATCCGTATGCGCCGGTGTTCCAGGCCGACCGCGGGCGGCTGCCGTTTTCGATCGTGGTGCTGCCGCA
>JBOHYT010000199.1:0-4294 GCA_050738055.1 Rhodanobacteraceae bacterium | reverse complement strand
AGAGATCGAGTCGAAGTGACGTATCCCATGGCGCCGCCACCCACTTGGCGATCTTGGAGTAGACCATGACGGTACGCAAGCGAGAAGATGAGGTGGTGTTTCCCCACGCGGCGGGGATTGATGTGGGCGCGTCCAGCCACTGGGTGGCTGTGCCACGCCAGTTGGCGGACGAGCCGGTACGGGAGTCCGGAGTGATGACCGACGATCTCAACGCGAGGGCGGACTGGCCCGCCACCGCCATGGTCGTGTCAAGGCCAGCCCCGCTGAGGTGTGTCGGGCGCTTACCGGCAATTGGCGCGAGGAACACTTGTTTTTGCTGCAGCAGGCGCTGGCGATCTACGATGAACTTGCCCAACGCGTACGCGAGTGCGACGTCAAGCTCGAAACCCTGCTCGCACCCCTTCAGCGCCACCCCGTCCAACTCCGCGCGGGACCCGTGACGCGCCGCCGGAACCAACCCGGCTTTGACGCACGCCAAGCCTTGGCCAACTGGGCCGGTGTCGACCTCACGCGTATCGACGGCTTGGGTACCAGCACCGTCCTGAAGTTGTTGTCGGAGATCGGGCCGGACCTGAGCCACTTCGCCAGTGTCAAACACTTCTGCTCCTGGCTGGCCTTGTGTCCCGGCACCAAGGTCAGTGGCGGCAAGGTGTTGTCCGCCGGCACCAAGCGTTCCGCCAACCGGGCCCGACAAGCACTCAAAATGGCTGCCATGAGTCTGGCCCACAGCCGCTCCGCGCTGGGCGCGTTTTATCGTCGGCTGTGCCTACGCATGGACAAACCCCGCGCCAACACCGCAGTCGCGCACAAGCTCGCGCGCATGGTGTACTGCATGCTCACGCGCGGCGAAGAGTATGTCGATCAAGGCCAGCAGCATTACGAAGAGCAACAGCGCCAACGCAGCGTCGCCGCGCTCAAGCGCCGTGCCGCCTCGCTGGGCTTTGCAGTGTCCCCCTTGGCGTCCACCGCTTGAGACTCGACCGACCGATTCGTGCTCTTGACCAGAAAACAAGGACTTACGATTTTTGTTTCTCAAGAGGTCCTGGGATCGAGCCTTGTCTCTTGATCACAATGCGACCTGGCCGGATTCCGCCCGTAAATCGTACGCAGCTTGACCGTCATCCCGGCGAAGGCCGGGATCCATTTTGATGTTGCCGCATCACAGTGATCATGGATCCCGGCCCTTCGACAAGCTCAGGACATGCTTTCGCCGGGATGACGTCCTGAAGCTTGTGCTTCACCGCCAGATTGCGGCCTGCCGCCGACGAGATGTGATCAAGAGACAGGATCGAGTCCGGGGCAGACTCTGCCTCCGCAGTCCGAGTCCAGAATCCCGAGTCCCGAATCCCGAATCCCCGAATCCCGTTCCCGAATCCCGTTCCCGTTCCCGAATCCCTGGTCCGTGGTCCCCGGTCCCGATGCATCACCAGATCTTCACCAGCTTGTCGCCCGTGTGCACCATCTTGTCGCCGGGCTTGCACTGGAACGCCTGTGCGAACTGCGGCATGTTGCTGGCCGCGGCGAACGCGCGGATCTTTCCCGGCGCATGTGGATCGGTGTTGAGCAGCAGCTCCGCCCGCTTTTCCCGGGTGGTGCCTTCCCACACGCGCGCCGAACTCAGGAAGAAGCGCTGGTCCTGGGTCATGCCGTCGATCTTTGCATCGACTTGCTGCGGATCGGCCTTGAGCGCAGTCTGCAGCGCGTCGTAGGCGATGTTCAGGCCGCCGAGGTCGGCGATGTCCTCGCCCAGCGTCAGCTTGCCGTTGACGTGCAGGTCGGGCTTGCCGGGGATCGGCGTGTACGCGTCGAACTGTTTCACGAGCGCCGCGGTGCGCTCGTCGAACTGCTTCTTGTCCTTCGCCGTCCACCAGTCGACCCGGTTGCCGTGGCCGTCGAACTGGCTGCCCTGGTCGTCGAAGCCATGGCTGGACTCGTGGCCGATCACGTAACCGATGCCGCCATAGTTCACCGCGTCGTCACCCTTCGCGTAGAAGAACGGCGGCTGCAGGATCGCGGCGGGGAAGTTGATGGTGTTGGTGGTCGGGTCGTAGTAGGCGTTGACCGTTTGCGGCGTCATGAACCATTCCTTGCGATCCGTGGCCTTGCCGATCTTGCCGATGTTGTAGTGGTAGTTGTACTTGTCGGATGCCTGCAGGTTCGCGAAGAAGTTGCCGGGCTGGATGGCGAGACCCGACCAGTTGCGCCACTCGCCCTTGTCCGGGTAGCCGATCTTGGGCAGGAACAGCGCCCACTTGTCGAGCGCCTTCTTTTTCGTCGCCTCGCTCATCCAGTCGAGGTTCTCGATGCGTTGCTTGAGCGCATCGCGCACGTTGGTGACCAGTTGCTCGGCGCGCACTTTCGCCTCGGGCGGAAAATACTGGGCGACATACAGCTCGCCCACCCCCATGCCCATCGCATCGTTGGTCATCGCGACCACGCGCTTCCAGCGCGGCTTCTGTTCGGGCTGTCCGGCCAGCGTCTTGTCGTAGAAATCGTAATGGTTGTCCTGGAACGGCTGGCTCAGCGCGGGCGAAGCATCGCTGGCGAGGTGGAACCTGAGGTAGGCCTGCCACTGCGACACCGGCGCGGTCGCGAGCAGGTGATCGAACGCGGCGATGAACTTCGGCTGCGACAGCGAGAAGCCCTTGCCGACATCGACGCCCTGCGCCTTGAAGAACTTGTTCCACGAGAAGTGCGGGCTGACCTTGTCGGCCTCGGCAACCGTGACGAAGTGGTAGCGGTTGTCGATGTTGCGCAGCTCGGTCGGCGTCAGCGATGCCTTGGCGAGGCTGGTTTCGAACGCCAGCACCTGATCGGCCTGCTGCTTCGCGTCCGCTTCCGGCGTTCCCGCAAGTTCCAGCGTCTTCGCGATGTAGGCGACGTACTGGTCGCGGATCTGCTGGTACTGCGGCTTGAAGTAGTAATCCCGTGTCGGCAGGCCGAGTCCGGACTGGTTGACGTAGCCGATCTGGGTCGCGGCATCCTTGAGGTTGGCGCGCGCGAAGAAGCGGAAAACGTAGCTGTTGCCGTCGTTGAAACTGGTATCGAGGAAGCTTTCGATATCGGCGGGCGTCTTCAGCGCATCGATCGCCGCCAGTTGCGGCTTGATCGGGCCGTAGCCCAGCTTGTCGATGGCTGCGGAGTCCATGCCGGCGGCGTACAGGCGGCCGAGCTTCTGTTCGAGTCCGGTGCCCTTGCCGTCCTGCGCGTCGCGCTCCGCGGCTTCGAGGATCTGCCGCTGGTCCTGCAGGCTTTGCTCACGCAGCATGTAGAAGCCACCCCAACTGGTTTCGTCGGGCGGAATCGGGTTCGCCGCGTTCCACTTGGCATTGACATAGTCGGCGAAGTCGTTGCACGGGTTGTACTGGTCGTCGAGGGTGAACGCGATCGGTTGCGCGAGCGTGATCGCGGCGGTGGATGCGGGCGCCGGGGCAGACGCCTGGTTCGCGGGCGCGGTATGCGCGGGAGCAGGCGCTGTCGCAGGGGCGGCCGGCGCTTGGGTGTTTTCGTTGTGGGCGTTGTTGCTGCATCCGGAAACGGCGAGCGCCGCGCCGACGGCGAGCGCGATCGGGGTCAACAGGAGTTTGTGCATGGAGGGATCCTTTGGCGTTGCGGGACCGGGTGCGGATGCGCCTCGCGCTACCGCCCGAACCGGCGATTCTGCCAGCGTCGACGTGCGAATGGGGCAACACCGTGTCGAAAGTCATGGCGGCAAGTGCCCCGGGTCCCGATTCCCGAATCCCGAATCCCGAATCCCATGTTTACGATCAAATTGTCTTGGTGCTCAAGATCGTCTGAAAATGGATTGACTCGCGCCATTCATGGCGCTTGCCCTTCGGGCCGCCGGAGCCTGCCCTGGACTTGATCCGGGGGCGTTCGCGTTTGCAATCCTGCAAACGCAGTCGGGTTCCGCATCCGATGAAGCTGGATGCGGCCCCGGAATGACAACGAAATTTGTTACGCTTTTCCGGTCCCCGGTCCCCGGTCCCCGTCCCGATTCCCGAATCCCGGCTTTCCTACCAGATCCTGATCGGATTCTTGCGCACCATCTCGGCGCCGGCCTTGCACTGGAACGCCTGCGCGAACTGCGGCATGTTGCTGGCCGATGCGAACGCGCGGATCTTGCCGGGGGCGTGCGGATCGATGTTCAACAGCAGCTCGGCGGTTTTTTCGCGGGCGGTGCCTTCCCATACGCGCGCCGAGCTCAGGAAGAATCGCTGGTCCTGGGTTTCTCCGTTGATCTTCTCGTCGGCTTCCTTGGGATTGGCCTTCAGCGCGGTCTGCAACGCGGTGT
>JBOHYT010000198.1:0-5099 GCA_050738055.1 Rhodanobacteraceae bacterium | reverse complement strand
GGATGTAGCCGTCCCCGACGATCACGTCCACGGCGTTGTCGAAGCCCTGCAGCATCGGACCCAGATGCCCGCTCGGGGTGTAGGACACCTTCGCGGCGGCATCGTAGGGCGTGCGGGTCAGCAGGATGCCGGCCTGCCGGGCGCCGCGCGGAACGAGGATGATCGTGCGCAGCTTCACGCCATCACGCATCAGGATCATCACTTCGCGTCGCGCGAAGTCGTGGCCGGAAGTGGACGGCACGAATTCGGCCGGAGTCTCGCTCGGAAATTCCGGATACTGCGCCGGCGCGGTGACTTCGGGCAACATGGACTTCTCCTGGCAGATCGTCGCGGGTGATGCGCCGGACACTATCACGTCCGTCAGCACCGCCGAACTGCTGCCGCGAATGCCAACATCTCCTTGAATGCCGTCATTCCGGGGGCCGCGCCGGCTTCATGGCGCGGCAACCCGGAATCCATTGCTGTCAACCGGAAGATCAAGAGCTGGATTCCGGGTTCTGCCCGCAAACAGCGCGGGCAGCTCCGGAATGACGATGGGAAGTAGCTGAGTGTCAGGGGATAATTACGCTTCCGTTTGGCGTTCCACGTCCAGCCTCCTACAATGAAAACGGATCGACTTGGATACCACACCATGCGCCATCACCGGTTGCCGCTTCGCGTAGCGTCCTGCATTTTCGCGCTCGTGGTCCTCGGCTTCGCCGGCAGAGTGCCCGCGCAAGCGCAACCCGCCGCCAGCCAGCCGCACGTCGCCTGGGTCGATGTCTCGGTCGCCACGCTCTGGACGAGTCCCGAGTCACCGCGCCCGATCGATCATCCGGCATTGACGAATCCTGTCGACATCCCGCAGTGGCTGGCCAACATGTCCGTCAAGCAAAGGGCGTGGCTGTCGGGCCACAACGCGACCCAGACCCAGGTGCTGTATGGCCACAAGGTCTATGTGCTGGAAGAAAAAGGCGACTGGGAGAAGATCGCGGTTCCCGGGCAACCGACCCCGAAAAACCCACTCGGCTACCCCGGCTGGGTGCCCAAGGTACAACTGGTCGACAGCGCAAATTTCGCCGCGTTGGCGCACGCCAAGCCGTTCGCGGTGGTCGACGCTGCACCGACGGTCTGGCTTTACGACGGTGAGAAGCTGGACCGAAAGTTCCTGCGCATCAGCTTGAATACGCGCTTGCCGGTACTCGCGCGCAAGGGTGGCGCGATCGAGGTGGCCACGCCTTCCAGTGGTCCCAAGTGGCTCGCCGCGGCGAGTGCAAGCGTGTACCACTCGTTCAAGGACATCCCGCATCCCACCGCTGCGGATCTCGTCAAGACCGGCAAGATGTTCATGGGGCTGCCATACCTGTGGGGCGGGCGCTCGGGTTTCGCCTACGACTGCTCCGGGTTCACCAGTTCGATTTACCAGGCGCACGGCATCATCATTCCGCGCGACGCCGACGCCCAGGCACTGCACGGACCGGGCACCAAGGTCGATCGGAAGCAGTTGGTCCCCGGCGCACTGATCTTCTACGCCAATGATCACGGAACCGGCAGCATCTATCATGTCGCGATGTACGTCGGCGACGACCGCATGATGGAAGCCTACGACAGCGGCACGCCGATCCGCACGACCCAGGCGCGTTTTGGCGACAACTATTGGGGCGCCGAGCGCATGC
This sequence comes from Rhodanobacteraceae bacterium, assembly GCA_050738055.1. Taxonomy (GTDB): domain Bacteria; phylum Pseudomonadota; class Gammaproteobacteria; order Xanthomonadales; family Rhodanobacteraceae; genus 66-474. Next base: position 3,444 of record JBOHYT010000198.1, on the reverse strand, counting down.
TTGGCCAATCCGCGGGAAAGATGGCGTCCACAACGCCGTCCCGCAAATAATCGCGAAGTCGTCGCTTCATTCCAGGTCTCGCATGGTGGTAGCCTCCAGCCACGATCCCGCCAAGACGGAAGCCAATCAACGCACACGGCGTGAGTTTTGCGGATGCCGAATCCGTATCGTGTGATGCCCTCGCGGCAACAACGGGCTCGCAAAAGCGCGGACCAATGGATAGCCGGTCGTCTCGGCACCATGGCGTCTGGCAGGCGGCGAAAGAGCAAACGGCACAGATTTGGGGTGCACGTCAATGAAGCTCTACTTCACTCCAGGCTCTCCGTATGCGCGCATGTCGCGCATCGTCGTGATCGAGAAAAAGCTTGGACGCCGCGTCCAACTGGTAGTCGCCAAGACACGACACGTCGACAGCCCGTATTACAAACTCAACCCGTCTGGACGCGTTCCATACCTGGCACGCGACGATGGTGTCGGCATCGAAGGCTCGACCGTCATCTGCGCGTACCTGGATCAGATCGACGGTGAGCCCACGTTGGCTACTCCCCAAGGCGCTGACGCCTGGGAAGCGCGACGCCTCGAGGCCTCGGCGCAGAGCACGCTCGAGGGCTTGGCAGTCTGGGCCCGTGAGCTTTGTCGGCCCGAAAGCGAGCGATCTCCAACTGCGATCGCGCACGAGATGGCACGTGCGGTCCGTATGCTCGACTTTTGGGAGCAAAGCGCAGAGCACCCGTTGCTCGTCGGGCCGTTGAACATGCTGCAAATCGTTTTGGCTTGCGCGCTCGGGCTTGAGGCCAGAACGTTTGGCACCCACTGGCACGCGGCCCACCCAAATCTCGGCCGCTGGTACTCCGCCGTTTCGCGGCGCCCTTCCCTTATCGCTACGCGACCGCCGGCGCGCGCCGCGTAACGGCGTGTTGCCTGGCGTCTCCATCCAGCGGGAGCCTTGCGGACACCACTCATTTCGGGGCGTTACCGGCGTTCGTCAAGGCGGGCGTCCGCCGTGGCCAGCTAAGGGGCGAGTACGGCTCCATCGACGAAAATCCCGGAACCGCCGAACAATGACGGCAACCAACGAGCGTGACCGGCCACGAGCTGTCGGCCTTCACTTGCTCTGCGGCGCCTCATAGCCATCGTTGGCAGTGCCTTCCTCGCCCACTGGAGCACCGTAATCAACCATGTTTCGAGTTCTCCTCGATGAACTTTGCGACGGCCGTGTGCATTCCCTTGTGGGCCACGGGATTGACGTACACCATGTGGCCCGAAGGGAAGAACGCGTAGCTGATGTTCTTCTGCAGGCGGTTGGGAATCGGCAACTGGTGCATCTCGTAAATGGCGCCGTAGAACGGCGTCGCCAGGTCCATGCTACCGCCCAGCAGCATCACCTTGAGATCCGGATCGCGCTTCATCGCGGCAGCGAGGTCGGGCATCACATTCAGCGTGCCCGAACGCTCGAAGCGTGACCCCGGCGCCCGGTGCTTCATGCTCCAGTGGAACTTCGGGTAATACGCGTACAGCGTGGGTCGGTAGTTCATGCCCTTGCCGAAGTGCAGCGTGTCGCGCAGATAGTTGTTGAGCATCGACACCAGCGGGGTATCCACGGAGGCATCGGTCGGATCGTACTCCGTGCCCTCGCCCATCGGGTTCAGGGCAGGGCCGCTGAAACGCGTGTCATAGCGGCCGGTGACGTCGTCCTCACCACTCAGCAGCTCGTGCGTGAACTGCGGTCCGGTGATCCGCAAGTCGTCCTTCAGGATGTAGGCGACCGGCAGGCCGGTGTATTGATTCAGGCGCTGCGCGATCTGCAATGCATCGGCTGACGACAACAGACTGCCGTCGTTGAGTGCATGCAGGTACGGGCCCGTCGCAAATTGCTCCACCTGCTTCAGGAACGGCATCAGTTCCGCCGGCCGGTTTGCCAGTTTGTGGTGGTACCAGGCGGTCGCCGCGTAGGTTGGCAGTGAAGCCGCATAGGAAATATTGACGCCGGGGTTGTTCTCCGGATCGTCTGCACTGATGTCGAAGTTGAGAATCGACGACTGCAGCATTACGCCATTCAGCCCCACGTCGGCCTGCTCGAGGTCATAGCTCAGGACCGCGGAACGGGTCGTGCCGTAGCTTTCGCCATAGATGAAATGAGGTGAATTCCAGCGGCTGTGCTGACTCAGGTACTGCATGATGAAACGCGTGAATGTCATCGCATCCGGGTCCACGCCAAACACATCCGCCGGTTTTCCCACACCCCCCTTGTCCTTGCCAAGCACCCGCCCGAATCCGGTCCCTGGCATGTCGACAAACACCTCGTCGGTCGCGTCCAGCAGGCTGTTGGGATTGTTGACCAGCTTGTAGGGCGGCGGCGGCGTCAAGGTGCCGTTGCCGACTCGGGCGAGTTTCGGTCCCCATGCGAGCATGTGCAACCACGCGGTCGAGTAGCCCGGTCCGCCGTTGTAGAAAAAGGTCAGGGGACGGTCGGCTTCGTCGTGGACACCAGACTTGATGTACGCGAAGTAGGACATGCTGGTGTATGGCTTGCCCTTCGTATTCTTGACCACCATGATCCCTGCGATCGCCTTGTAATGGATCGTGTGACCGTCGACGGTTACCGAACCGGACGTCACCGACTGCTCCGATTTCGGCGCTGGTACCGAGCGTTCGGGCCCATTGGCGTGCGTAGCGGGGTGCGCCGCCGGCGCCGCAAAGGTCGGTGCGGCCAGAAACACCAGCAGCGCGGAAGCCGCCAAGGCGTGGAGGGGTTTCGTCATGTGGGTTTCCTCATGGGATCGCAGATCGGACCCGGCCCTTCGGCCGGTCGGGATGGACCGCGTCGGCATGGCGCGCTCGCAGCCGATGATACGAAGCCGCGCGCAGCCGCGGGTCAAGATGCCGTGATGCCGCTCGATTTCCGGCAATCTCGTTCTGCGCGCTCACTACGCAGACGGCGTCCGCGGCTGAGCACGACACCAAATCGCCGATCCGGCGCGACCAGCGACGGAGATCACCGGTGCCTCGATGCGCACGCCGGCTTCCATGGCTGCGCGCTCAGTCATCGTGCCCTGTCAACGGAAAAACGCCGGAAGCAAAACCTGCACCGAACCGTCGGCAAGTGACAAGTTCAACAGACAGCAACGCCAAAATCCGGATACCCGAAAAAATTCGCTGGCGCTTTCATCAAGTTGCTTGCGGGTCGCAAGCCGGAGATCGGGCGGCTCACTCATGGGGGCGCTTTCCTGAGGGCCCCGCTCCCGACGTCCGCGTTCCCGGGTCACTTTGGTTCACCCGTACCACCATCACGACGAGTTGTTCGACCGCATCCACGACCCGCAACTTCGTTTCCGCCGCAGCCTTTCGCGCGTTGAGGAAATCCGTCGTCGTCTGCCTCGCCCACTCGTATGGCGCGGGCTGACGTTCATCGACGTAGTCGAGCGCACGCAGACCGATGCTGGA
>JBOHYT010000197.1:0-10837 GCA_050738055.1 Rhodanobacteraceae bacterium | reverse complement strand
CGCGCTTCCTGGTGATCGGCCGCGCGCTGTTCCCGCCGTCGGGCAACGATCGCACGTCCTTGCTGGTATTCGTCCGCGACCAGCCGGGCGCGCTGTACCGCGTGCTGGAACCCCTCGCGCGACACGGCGTCAGCATGAACCGCATCGAGTCGCGCCCGGCGCACACCGGCAAGTGGCAATACGCGTTCTTCATCGACGTCGGTGGCCACGTGCACGAGGCGCCACTCGCCGATGCGCTGGCTGAACTCGGCGACTTTGCCGCGCAGGTGTCGATCCTGGGCTCGTACCCGGTGGCCATCGCCTGAAGTCGCCGCCGCCCGGAGTCGCCATCGTGAACCGGCGGGGTTCGCAGCGGTCCCATGCATGATCTCCCTCGACAGGACTCGTCATGCGTCGCACTTTGCTGTTGCTTGCCGCGTTGCTGACCGCCCCTGTATGGTCGGCGCCGGCGCACGCCGAGGACTACGCCGGCACGCTCGCGCAATGCCTGATCCGCTCGACCACGCCGGCTGACCGCAAGATCGCGCTGCGCTGGGCGTTCGTGACGATGGCGCTCGACCCCGAGGTCGCATCGATGGCGACGATCACGCCCGCCGAGCGCGAGGCGATCAACCGTCAGGCCGGCGCGCTGGTGACCAATCTGCTGGCGCAGTCGTGCCGGCAACCGGTGCAGCAGGCGTTGATGTTCGAAGGGCCGCCGGCGGTCGAGTCGGCATTCGAGGCGTGGGGGCGTTGGGCCGTCTCGGGGCTCGTGACCGAGCCGCACGTCGCGAAGGGGATGGCCGGACTGCTGCAATACCTCGACATGGGCAAACTGATGTCGCTGATTCCTTTGCAGGGGTTTCCCCCGGCGAGCGGCACCCGCTGATCGCTGCGCGGGCAACGCCAGGCGATGCGGTGCCGGCCCAAGCTGCGCGGTGTGGGCCGCGCCTACGCAGGCACGTGGTGGAGTTCGCGCCACGCCGGCGGGAGCGGCCATGCCGGCTGGGCATTGCCGGCCACCACGCGCCGCAGGTCGATCGCATCGATCTGCGGCGCGATTTCCTGCAGCAACTGCACCGCGTGGTCGCGCAACACCCGCCCACGCGGAAGCACCGCCCAGGTGGTGCATTCCGGCAACTCCGCGGGCGCAGCCAGCGCGCGCAGGTCCGGTTCTTCGGGCGAAACGGCCATTTCGGCGAGGATCCCGACACCGATGCCTGCGCGCACGTAGGTCTTGATCAGGTCCGCGTCGTGGGCGGTCATCGCGAGCTGCATCGGCAGGCCCGCCGCCTCGAACGCGCGCCGGAGCGACGACTCGGGCTTGCGGGAGGATTCATAGCTGACCAGCGGCAGCGCGGACAGTTCGCGCAATCCCGGCGGCTTTCGCCGGCGCGCGAGGGCATGCCCGGATGGCACCAGCACCACTCGCCGCCAGCGGAACAGCGGCACCGCGACGCCCGCGTCGGGGATCGGGCCGCTGGTGCTGATCACCGCGAGATCGTCGCCGCCACGCGCCAGCCGGGCCAGGATTTCTCCCTCGTCGGACGGCTGCAGCCGGATGCTGACCGCGGGAAACTGGCGGCGCGTCGCCGCGATGGCATCCGGCAATACGTAGCGCGCCTGCGTGTGGGTGGTGATCAACGTGAGGCGGCCTTTGCGTTCGCCTCGCTGGTTCGCGGCGAGCGCACGGATGTTGCTGGCCTCGTCGAGCAGGCGCCGCGCGTGCACCAGGACGTGCTCGCCGGCTTCGGTGAGCGAGGCCAGGCTGCGGCCCTTGCGGCTGAACAGCAGGAATCCGAGTTCGTCCTCGAGTTGCCGGATTTGCCGTGACAGTCCGGGCTGGGTTGCGTGCACCTTCTCGGCGGCGAGCGTGATGTTGAGGCCGGAGTCGGCGATGGCGACGAGATAGCGAAGCTGGTTGAGGGTCATCCGGAAGATCCCGAAAGCGGTCGAAGACGGGTGAGGCGGACGCGCACGCGGCGCCACATCGAGGAAAGTCCACAACAACACATCGTGGAACGGTTCAGCGCCATGGAATCGATGCCGGTTGACGGTTTTTCGTGGGACGGCGTGAATGACCAAGCTAGCAGGTAGACGTCCAGACGTCCATATCGACATATAACCTGAACGCATAAGGCTGTCTCCGATATGTATTTCCGCCCGACTCCCGGCGCGTGCACACTGGCCGCATGAACGTGCAGTCGCCTTTCGAGCTGGGTGCTCCGTCGCTGCTTCCGCTGTTCGCGGACCTGCGCGACCGCGCCGTGCTGGTGCTCGGCGGTGGATCGGTGGCCCGGCGCAAGGCCGGCATGCTGCTGGAGGCCGGTGCCGGGGTGAGGATTGTCGCGGCGGTGCCGGAACCGACGTTGCGGCGCTGGATCGACCAGGGGCGCGTGCGCTGGCTGCGGGGCGCATTCGAACCAGTGTGGCTGGACGAAGTTTGGCTGGTCGTCGCCGCCAGCCGCGACCATGCGCTCAATCGTGCGGTGTCCGCGGCCGCCGAGGCGCGACGCATCTTCGTGAACGTGGTCGACGATGCGGAGGCGTCCAGCGTCCATGTGCCGGCGCGTGTCCGCCGCGGGCCATTGCAGATCGCGATTTCCACGCGGGGCGCGGCTCCGGTACTGGCACGGCGCCTGCGCGGGCGGCTGGAAGCCGAACTGGATCCGTCGCTGGGCGACCTCACCCGGTTGCTGGCGCGCGAGCGTGGGCGCATCCGCAGACGCTTCCCCCAGCCGGAGCGGCGCCGCCGCTTTTACGATGGTTTGCTGGACGGTGAGGTCCAGCGCCTGTTGGGTGCGCGCGATCACGTTGCTGCACAAACGGCATTCGAAGACGCGCTCGCTTCCGGCGCGAATGCATTGCCCCGCGGCAGCGTCGCGCTGGTCGGCGCCGGTCCCGGCGATCCGGGTTTGCTGACGCTGAACGGTTTATGCGCATTGCAGGAGGCCGACGTCATCCTGCACGACCGTCTGGTCGGTCCCGGCATCCTCGAACTCGCCCGTCGTGATGCCGAATGCATCGATGTGGGCAAGCGCGTCGGCGAGGATCACGACGCGGCCCAGGCGCGCATCCACGCATTGCTGCGGCACCACGCACGCGCGGGTCAGCGGGTGGTGCGTCTCCAGGGCGGCGATCCGCTGGTGTTCGGGCGCGGCGGCGAGGAACTGGAATTCCTGCGCGCCAACGCGATCCCGCACGAAGTTATCCCGGGCGTCACCGCCGCGCTCGGCTGTGCCGCGGCGGCTGGCATCGCGCTCACCGATCGGCGGTACGCCAACCGGCTGACCCTGGTCACCGCGCGCGGAGGCGGGCCGCGCGACTGGCGGTCGCTCGCCGAACCGCACCAGACGGTCGCGATCTACATGGGTCTTGGCGAACTGGAAACGTTCACCCGCGAGCTGCTGGCCGCCGGCCGCCAACGCGACACGCCGTTCGTGCTGGTCGAGAACGGCTCCTCACCGCGGCAGCGCGTGATCGCCGGCGAGCTGGCGGATCTGCCACAACGCGCGCGCGCCGAGAACGTGCAGTCGCCGGCGCTGGTGATCCTCGGCGAGGTCGCGGCGCACGCTGCGTCCGTCGAACGATGTCGCGGTAGGCTGAAGTCCCCGATCGTGAAAGCCGCTTGAAAGCGCGCACTTTCCACCCAACTCATCTCATCTCATCCACAAGAGGAAACCACCATGAGCCTGCAACTGGGCGAAACGGCCCCCGACTTCACCCTCGATTCCACCCAAGGATCGCTGCACTTCAATGCGTACGCGCGCGACCATTGGGTCGTGCTGTTTTCGCACCCCAAGGATTTCACGCCGATCTGCACCACCGAACTCGGCGCATTTGCGCATCGCAAGGCCGAATTCGACCAGCGCGGTGTCAAGCTGCTGGGCCTCGCGGTGGATCCGGTCGAGGACCACAAGCGTTGGGCGAAGGACATCGCCGACGTCGGCGGTACCGAGCTCAACTTTCCGATCCTCGCCGATCCCGACCTGGAAGTCGCGAAGCTGTACGGCATGTACCATCCCAAGGCCGATCCGAAGGTGACGGTGCGTTCGGTATTCATCATCGACCCGCAACGCAAGGTGCGCACCACATTGACCTATCCGCCGAGCGTCGGGCGCAACATCGACGAGATCCTGCGCACGATCGACGCCCTGCAGGTCACCGACCAGCAACCGGTCGCGACGCCGGTGGATTGGAGGCCGGGCGACGAGGTGGTGATCGCCCCGTCGATCGCCGACGCGGATGCCGAGCAGCGATTCCCGGGTTTCCGCAAGGTCAAGCCGTACCTCCGTTACACGCATGCCACCCGCGGATGATCGACGCACGCGCCGATTTTGCCGCCACCATCGGACGCACGCCGCTGGTTCGCCTGCGGCGCGCGTCCGATGCGACCGGTTGCGAAATCCTCGGCAAGGCGGAATGGCTGAACCCGGGCGGTTCGATCAAGGATCGCACTGCGCTGGGGCTGCTTCTCGACGCCGAGCGACGAGGCCTGTTGCGCACCGGCACCACGCTCGTCGAAGGCACCGCCGGCAACACCGGCATCGGCCTTGCGCTGCTCGGCGCCAGTCGTGGCTACCACAGCGTGATCGTGATGCCGGAAACCCAGAGCGCCGAGAAGATCGATGCGTTGCGCCTGACCGGCGCCGAGGTCAGGCTGGTGCCGGCGGCGAAATTTGCGGACCCGAAACATTACGTGCACACCGCGCGCGCACTGGCCGACACGTGGAATGCACGCGAACCCGGCAGCGCATGGTTCGCCAACCAGTTCGACAATACCGCCAACCGCGATTTCCACGCGGCGACCACCGCGGTCGAGATCTGGAACGAAACCGGCGGCGCGGTGGACGGCTTCGTGTGCGCGGCCGGCACCGGCGGCACCCTCGCGGGTGTCGCGCATGCGCTGAAACTGCGCAAGCCGCGCGTGCGGATCGCACTGTCCGATCCGGCGGGTTCGGCATTGGCGAATTTCATCAACCGGGGCGAACTTGTCGCGGAAGGCAATTCGATCAGCGAAGGCATCGGTTCCAGCCGCATCACCGCGAATTTCGAAGGCGCGCCGGTCGACACCGCATACGGCATTCCGGATTCGGAATCGGTGCCGCTGCTGCACGCGCTGCTGATCGAGGAAGGCCTGTGCCTCGGCGGTTCGTCCGGCGTCAACCTTGCCGGCGCGATCCGCCTTGCGCGCGAGCTCGGCCCCGGACACGTGGTGGTCACCGTGCTGGCCGATGCCGGTACCCGTTACGCGAAGAAACTGTTCAACCCGGCGTTCCTGCGCTCGAAGGGCATCCCGGTGCCAGCGTGGCTCGACCGCGCATTTCCCGCGGAGCCGGCGCGCAGCGTGGCTTGATTTCCCGCCGGTCTTGCTGGCAATCTTGATTGATGCTCCGTTGCTTGGCCCGGATGTTAAAATGGCAAGCATGAAAACCTACACGGCGGTCGTGGAAAAGTGCCCGGACACAGGGTTCTTCGTCGGCTATGTCCCGGGTTTTCCCGGTGCGCACTCACAAGGCGAGAGCCTGGATGAGTTGAACCGCAATCTGCAGGAAGTCCTGCGTGCTGCTTGAGGATTGATGCGCAATCCGCGTCAGGACGCCCGCTTCAGTGCCACCACCGCGTTCAGGCCGCCGAACGCAAAGGCGTTGGACAGCACCGCGCGGACTTCGCGTTCGCGGGCGGCGTTGGGCACGTAGTCGAGGTCGCACGCCGGATCGGGGTCGAGGAAATTCGCGGTCGGCGGCAGCACGCCTTCGCGCAACGCCCCGATCGCGGCGACGATTTCCAGCGCGCCGGCTGCGCCGAGCGCGTGTCCGTGTACGGACTTGGTCGACGAGACGGCGACCCGGTTCGCGGCTTCGCCGAATACCTGGTGGATCGCCTTCGTTTCGGTCGGGTCGTTGGCGGGTGTGGCGGTGCCGTGCGCGTTGATGTAATCGATGTCGCCAGGATTCAACTGCGCGTCGGCCAGCGCGGCGTGCATCGCGCGCGCCGCTCCGTCGGCGGACGGCATCACGATGTCGCCGGCATCGGCGCTCATGCCTGCGCCGGCGAATTCGGCGAGGATTTCCGCGCCGCGCGCGCGCGCGCGGTCGAAATCCTCCAGCACGAGGATGCCGGCGCCTTCACCCAGCACCAGCCCGCGGCGTTGTTTGCAGAACGGCCGGCAGGTGTCGTCGGCCAGTATCCGCATCGCTTCCCATGCACGCAGCACGCCGACCGTGATGCAGGCTTCGGTGCCGCCCGCGAGCGCGACGTCGGCGATGCCGGAACGCACCAGTGCGAACGCCTGCGCGAAAGCGTGGTTCGAAGTCGCGCAGGCCGAGGATACGCAGAACGTCGGGCCGGTGATCCCGAATTCGATTGAAGCCTGCGAGGCCGGTGCGTTCACCATCCGGCGCACGATCGACAGGGGATGCAGGCGCGGGTTGCCCTCCCCATACAGCCGCTTCGAACACTCGTCGTTGGTGACCTCGCCGCCGGTGCCGGTGCCGATCACGCACGCCGTGCGTTGGCCAAGGTCGTTGGCGCGAAAATCGAGTCCCGCCTGCGCGACCGCCTCGCGCGCGGCGATCACGGCGAACTGCGACACGCGGTCCAGCAGGATCAGTTTCTTCGGGTCGAAATGCGCGGCCGGGTCGTAGTCGCGCACCTGCGCGGCGACCTTGGCGCGCATGTCCTGGCCTTCGAAGCCCGCCAGCGGCGCGATCGCGCTCCGACCTTCGCGCATGCCGGCCCAGATCGTGTGTGCGTCGTGGCCCAGCGCGCAGATCGCGCCGAGCCCGGTGATGACAACGCGACGGTTATTGCTCATGGCGCGGCCAAAAGACGAGAGCAGCCTTCACCACGGGTTTGCACGGATCGAGAAGCACCATCTGCGGTGATCGGCGTCGATCCGCGTCCAACGTTTTTTGCTTGAATTTGGTGTTACGCAAGAGCATTTTTTGACACTGATAAACACGGATAACAGCAAATAAAGGCAAAAGCTTCAGATCCGTGTTCATCCGTGTTGATCCGTGGTCAATGCTCTTCGCTTTGTCCCGGTGTTATCCGTGGCCAACGCTTCTCACGACAAACGGAAGGCGTCATCGATGAGTCACGTCGAAGGTGGCGTGGAGGGCGGTGGCGCGGACGAAGGCGGCGGCGCGGGTGGCGGAGGATTCGCGGCCTTCTCGGCCAACAGCTTTTCCACGGTATCGACGAGGCCCTTGACCGATTCGGTATCGAAATTGGGGTCGCGGTCGGGCATCTGGATCTTGAAGTGGTCCTCGATCTCGAAAATGATCTGGATCGCGTCCAGCGAGGGAATCTCGAGGTCCTTCAGGGTCGAGTCGAGCGTGACCTTGCTCTCCTCGATGCCCGCCTCCTTGGCGATGATCGAAAAGATGGTTTTCTGGACATCGTCACTCATGGCGGGCTCCCTTCGGCGTCGTTGCGTGGTGGCGCGGGCGGGCCGGTTTGTGCGTCGCTGCCCAGCAACAGGATACCAGCGACGATGATCGCCGATCCGAGGATCTTCGCCCAGCCCATCGGGTCGCCGAACACCGCCCAGGACGTGACCATCACCACGACAAACACGATCGCGGTGGCGGGAAATGCGGTGGACAGCGTCAACTTCTCGAGGATCGTCATCCACACGGCGAACTGGCCGAGGTAACACGCGAGTCCCACCCACAGCCACGGCGTGGAAATCGCGGCCAGCACCGAGGTCCGATCCAGCTCGAACGCACCGGTCTCGATCCCTGCGGTCCTCAGTGCCACCTGTCCGAGCGTTTCGACCGCGAGCAGGATGGCCCAGGCCAGGATCAGCGGGGTCCATCGCTGCCGCCGCGAACCGGCTTCGGTATTCATGGTCGCTGTCTTCGCGCGGCCGACCGGGTGGATTCGGCTGCGCTCGCATCGTCGTCGAAACGATCCAGGCGAGCGAGTTTCTCCAGGCGCGACAGCACGCCGTCCACGAAACGGTTGCGGTGACGGTACCACAGCGCATTGGCGTGCAGGGTGCTGCCGAGGCGCAGTTTCTCGCGGTGCAGGCCCTGGCCGCTCTCGTACACGTCGATCCCCGTCTCGATGCAGCGGCGGACGTTTTCCAGCCAGCTCAGATGGTAGAGGTTGTAGCGGTCCATCGCCGCGTAGTCCATGCCGAGGAACTTGTCGAGCAGGCGGCGTTCGCCCTGCAATACCAGGTTGAACGCGACCAGCCGGTCGTGTTCGGAATAGGTCACGCAATACGCGCGGCCGGGCATGTCGTGGAGTACGTTCTCGAAATACGCCGGAGTCAGTTCCTCGAACGACAATTCGGCGTGCGCCAAGGTTTCCCGGTACAACCTTTGCACCTCGTCACCGATTCCATCGAGACTGGTGCGCCAATCGATGCGCAATGCCTCGGCGGCGCGGCGCTTCCGGCGCAAATCCTTGCGGGTCGCCGGACCGAGCGAACCAAGATAATCCTCGATGTCGCGCCAGCGGAGGTCGAGCGTCGCGCCCGGCAGCCCGGGCAGCGCGCGCAGGCCGTGGCGCGGAGCCACCCGCTGCCATTCCGGTTCATCCAATGGCGCGTCCTTGACGGCGAGCATCCCGAGCTTTGCGTCCGCCGCGACGGTTTCCATATGCGCGAGGATTGCGTCCAGCCATGCCACGCGCTGTTCGGGCGTGGCGCCGGGCGCGAAGCCGATCCGGCAGCGCTCGGTCACGGGCGAGCCCAGCGACAGCATCGGGATGCGGAGCAGGCGCGGGAACCTCCGCGCCAGCGATTCGGTGACCCGACGAAGGCCGCCTTGCACGGTGGTGTCGAGCCGGTAGTCGGTGACGAACGCCGGCACCGCCGCGCACAACTCTCCGCCGTCGCGCACCGCGAAATACCGGTAGCGGAAACCGGCGAGTCCGGCACGCTCGACTGCGCCCAGGTAGGCGTGGTCTTCGAGTTCCTGCGGAAACAGCCGATTCCAGTCGTCGGCCGCGAAGGCGTCGATGGAATCGTGCGCCCTCGCTTCGATCATGCAGGCGAGACGGCCGCGGCGATCCGCGGGCGGGAGACCCGCAGCGGGCTGTTGGCGAGGACGCGCGTGAAGAAGTCCGCCGAGCGCGAGATCACCTGGTCGCGTTCGCTGTCGACCGTGATCATGTGGTAGCTGTCGTTCAGCAGCACCGTTTCGGTGGGTCCCGTGACGCGTTGCTCGATCAGCCGCGCATTGCGCACGCTGGCGATGTCATCGTCGGCGGCGTGCATGATCAGGCACGGTGAGCGCACGTCCTGCAGGCGCGGGCGCACGTGCCAGGCCAGCTTGTGGAACTCGGCCAGCGACGGCCACGGGTTGCCGGGCAGCCCGGCGGCTTCGCTCTGGCCCTCCAGCATCGCACCGGCGATGCGCGTGCGGATGCGCTCGTCCTTGATGCCGTAGGGAAAGCTTTCCATGAAGTTGCGCTGCTTGAACAGGCCCAGCCCGCACACCAGCGGCAACATGAAGGACAGGCGTGCCATGCGCGGGATCGTCCAGCCGTCGTAGAAGAACGTGCTGCCGTACAGGCCGAGGCCGTCGACCCATTGCGGACGTTCGATCGCGAGATTCAGCGCCAGCACCGAACCCATCGACAGGCCGCCGACGAACAGGTGATCGACTTCGCGGCGCAGCCGGTCGGCGCCCTCGCGGACGCTGCGCGTCCAGTCGCGCCAGCCAGTTTTCAAAAGATCCGCCTCGCTGCCGCAGTGCCCGGCGAGTTGCATGCCGTACACGGTGAATCCGGCGCGGTTGAGTCCCTTCCCGACGAAGCGCATTTCCGCCGGGGTGCCGGTGAGACCGTGGATCAGCAGAACCCCCGCGCGTCCGCCGCGCAGCAGGAAGTCCGCCTGTTTGATCATCGATTGGGTCATGCGAATTCAGTTCAGGATGGCAATGGGCGGAACCGCGGAAGAACCATCGCGGACAAAGACAGGTTGCTTGACGCCGACTGAATCGGCGGGAACTGCCGATTTGAGCGCCACAGGTGGCCCGCAGCGTGCGCCACTCGGATGTGGCGGGCAGCGCGACAGGTTGTTCATGGATTCCTTAGCCAAGTTGTTGTCCGGTCACCAGCGCGACGCCCACCACGATCATCCCGATGCCCGCCCAGCGCCGCAGGGATACGCGTTCGGCGAGGATGAAGCGGCTGGCCAGCACCACGCCGACATAGCCGAGCGCGGTGAACGGGAAGGCGGTGCTGAGCTCGGTGCGTGACAGCGCTGCGAACCACAGCACGAATTCCACTGCGTACACGGCGACGCCCAGCGCGATCCACGGCGAGTGCAGCACCTTGTACACCAGCGAGGCCGCCTCGGACCCGGTTTCCACGTGACCCAGGCCCAGCTTGAAACAAACCTGCCCGCTCACGTCGCAGGCGACCGAGCCAAGCAGCAGCAACAGGAGGGCGAGTGTGGCAGTCATGTAGGGGTGGCGCAGGCGTCGAACAAGGTCCGCGCCAGTTCGCCGTCGATACGCATATTGTCGTCGATTTTTTGCCGATCCGTCACTGCGTGCACCGGCTGGTCCATGCGCGATTCGATCCGCTTCAGCAAGTTGGCGTGGCGCGGCGGCGAGTATTCACCGCAGATGTCGGCGCCCAGCACGTGCTTGCGCGCGCCGAGCACGCACAGCATCGCCAGCAGCGAAGACACCGGCATCTGACCCTGATCCCAGTTGGTCAGGGCTTCGTGTTCCGGCAACACGTCCTTGTCGATGGTGATCCAGACCGCGTCGGTCGGAACCGCATCCAGCACCGAGGCGACAGCATCCTCCCATTGCCTTTCGCCGAGGTTTCGCCACACCACGTACCCCGCGCGCCATTCATGTCCCGGTCCGTCGGCGATCCGGCGGCGGAC